>JAEWJH010000132.1 GCA_023386635.1 Pseudomonadota bacterium | reverse complement strand
TCTACTACGGCGACGAGATCGGCATGAGCGACGTCGCGATCGCGCCCGAGGCGGTGAGGGACCCGGCGGAGCTGCGCGAGCCCGGCAAGGGACAAGGGCGCGATCCGCAGCGCACGCCGATGCAATGGGACGCCAGCGCCGGCGCCGGCTTCAGCCGCGCCGAACCGTGGCTGCCGCTGGCGCCTGACTATCGCGCATGCAACGTCGAGCGCCAGCGGAGCGACCAACGTTCCGTCCTGTCGCTGTACCGCGGGCTGCTGGCGCTGCGCCGCCGCGAACCGGCCTTGCACGCCGGCGCGATCGAGGCGGTCACGGCGAGCGGCGACTGCCTCACCTTCGACCGGGTCCTCGGGCCCAGCCGGCTGCGCATCCAGATCAACTTCGGCTCGACGGAGGCGGCGCTGCCGGCGGGGCAGGGGGACCATCCGATCATCTTCAGCTCGGCGCAGTTCGGTGAGTCCGCGCCCGAAGGATTGGGAACCGACAGCGCGGGATCCGGCAGGGGACAGGCGAGAGAGGCGTCCGGCTTGCTGCCGCCGCTGGTGGCAAGGATCCTGCGCGTGGCGCCGTCGACTACCTGATGGTCGAGGTGGAGTGATCCTGCATCGGAGCGGCCAGCGCCGGCGCGGCGGCCCGTGTCGAGCGCCCGGCAACGGCTCGCGATGTCGATGTGCGCATGACCTTCGGATGGTCGCGACGCAGCGAGGCATTGCGGGCCATCCACCAGGCGGCCGCGGCGCCGCCGATCGCCAGGAGCGCGACGGCGGCTACGCCCTGCCGATGCTTTGACAGCTGCCATTGCAGGCTGCTGCCGCGCGAGCGGTCGTCGAACCGGCCGTGGGCGCCGAAGCCGCCGGCAATCGGCTTCAGGAGGCTGTCCGGTTGCTCCTGCGGCTTGGCCTCGTCAGTCTGCTGGCCGTCATAGGCCATCCGCGCGGCGAGGCGGTCGCCCAGCCCCGGCAGGACGCGGGTCGAGAGAATGGACTTGACCGCCGGCCAGCCCACCCAGACTTCGCGTCGCGGCTCGAGGGACGCATGCAGGATCGCGTCGCCGGCAACCTCCGGCTGGAAGATCGGCGGCACCGGCTGCACGCGCCGCGGCAGCTTGTTGCGCGCCCAGTCGAACTGCGGCGTGTTGAAGGCGCTCAGCTGGACCATCGTCAGCCGGACGCGGGATCGGTCATGGATCAGCTCCGATCGCAGCGCGTCGGTGAAGCCCCGGATCGCGGCCTTGGCCGCGCAGTAGGCCGATTGCAGCGGTATCGACCGGTAGGCGAGGGCGGAGCCGACCTGCACGATGCAGCCCTCGTCCCGCGGCAGCATGCGGCGCAACGCCGCCAGCGTTCCGTGGACGGTGCCGAGATAGGTCACCTCGGTCACCCGCCGGAACTCCTCGGCAGTGGTGTCGGACACCGGCGCAAAGACGGTCGTGGCGGCGTTGTTGACCCAGGTCGCGATCGGCCCGAGCTCGCGCTCGATGCGTGCCGCCGCCTCCTCGACCTGCGCGGGATCGGCGACATCCACCGCGAGAGCCATCGCCACCGCGCCGGCAGCGCGCAGTTCGCGGCAGGTATCCTCCAGTCGGTCTTCGCCTCGCGCCAGCACCGCGACCCTGGCGCCGTCCCGGGCGAATGCCAGCGCGGCCGCGCGGCCGATCCCCGCGGATCCCCCGGTTACCACCACCACTCGTGAGCTGGCCATGAAGCACTCCGTGCGTCGATGACGGCGAGCAGCAATGCCGGTGCCCAGCCGAGCGGCGGGGCGGCGTGGTGTCGGCGAGGCGTCCGACGGCCCCCGGCCGCGCAATGGGAGGCGTCAGGCGCCGGGCGGGGCGATCAACCGCAGCAACGCGCCGACCGCGAGCTCGTAGCCCAGGGGGCCCAGCCCGACGATAACGCCGGTGGCCGCCTGCGACATCAGCGAGCGCTGGTAGATCTCCTCCCGGCGGTGGATGTTGCTGATGTGCAGTTCGATGATCGGCCCCGGGAACATCTTCAACGCGTCGAGTACCGGTATCGAACGGAAGGACAGGCCGGCCGGGTTGATGACGATGCCGGCACCGCCGTCTATCGCCTCGTGTATCCAGTCGACCAGCTGGTGCTCGGCATTGGTCTGCCGGAACTCGAGCGGATGCGGGCCGGCCGCGCGGCGGCAAAGGGCTTCGATGTCGGCCAGCGTCGTGGTCCCATAGATGTGCGGCTCGCGCGTGCCGAGCCGGTTCAGGTTGGGCCCGTTGAGCACGTAGATCGCCTGCTTCATCGCATCCTCCTCCATGGTTCGATCATCCGGCGCGCGCTGGCCGACCTGCCGGCTATCCCTTGTAGCCGAACAGCCGCGGCAGGTACAGCACCAGGTCCGGGACCAGTATCACCAGCGCCAGCGCCCCGATCATGACCAGCAGGAACGGCATGACGTCGCGGACCAGGTCGCGCAGCGGCACTTCTGCGATGCGCACCATCACGAACAGCAGCAGGCCGTACGGCGGCGTGATCAGCCCGATCATGATGTTCACCACGGCGACGACGCCGAAGTGGACCGGATCGATCCCCAGTGCCTGGGCAGTCGGCAA
>JAEWJH010000128.1 GCA_023386635.1 Pseudomonadota bacterium | reverse complement strand
CCTTCGGGCCGCCGCTTTTTCTTTGGCTACGTCGTCTTTGGCCACATCGCTTCGGCCACGTCGTCTTTGGTCACGTCCCGCTTCTCGGCAGACAGTGGCCGCTGGCCCGCAACCGCGCTATGAGAGGCGCGGATTCGACGCGCGCTCCTCTCACGCGACACCGACAAGCCAGGCCACACCATGACCGCTCCCGCTGCTGCCGCCGCCCCACCCGTCTCCGCGGTCCGTCCGCTCTATGTCGGCATGGCCGCCGTCGCGATCGCCGTGATGATCTATGCGATCAACAGCGACAGCGACTGGCTGCTCAACTGGGTGCACGTCATGGCGGGCGTGCTGTGGACGGGCATCGACCTGTTTCTCGGCTTCGTCGTCGGACCGATCATGCGCCGCCTGCCGTTCGAGGCGCGCCGCGCGGTGATCGGCCAGCTCACGCCGCGCACGCTGATCCTGATGCCGACGCTGTCGATCATTACCGGCACCGCCGGCTGGTTCCTGGCGAAACGGATGGGCTATCTCGATGTCGGCTATCCGGAGTTCTACTGGGTCGCCGCCGCCCTCGTGATCCTGGCGATCCTCACGGTGCAAGGCATCGGCTTCCTGCTGCCGACCAACCTGAAAGTGTATTTCGAGATTCGCAAACCCAATCCCGATCCGGAAAGGATCGGCCGGCTGATGAAATGGTACATCTATGTCGTCGCGATGCAGGGCGCGATGCAGGTGGCGATCATCGTGGTGATGGCGCGGTTCGCGACCGGGCTCTGATCTGCGTCTGCCGGAACGCTTGAGGCCGGATCAGCCCGCGTTTCCGGCGATCGATCGCGGATCGCGATCGACGCACATCCAGATGCCGCCGTCGCTGGCCGATTGCACGCGAATGCGCAGATCGCGTTTCGGATCGTTGAAGTCACCGACCCAGCCGATATCCAAATCGACCGCGCCGTCGGCCATCATCTGTTCGATCCGTCCGCGGAAATCGCCGCCGCCGAGGCGCGGCGCGTAATCAAAGAATTTCTCGCCGATCGGTTGTCGGCCGAAACCCGACATCCGCGCTTCGGGTTTGCTGTACAGCACAACTCGGAACGTACGATCGAGATGAATCACACCGAACGGCAACGCATCGATCTCTGCTTCCGACAACTGCTCGAGCTGCGCGGCGAGGTCGGGCGCATCGAAGTCAGCCGTTTGCTTTGTCATGCCCGTCTCCCTGTTCTCCGTCGCACCGGCGCTGGCCGGTTTTCGCGACGCGAGATAGCCCGCGCGACACGACATCGCAAAAGACTGTCGCGCACGGGTGAAAGACGATCAAGGGTCTTCGTGAATTCCAGCAGATGAAATTTCGCGCATGAGCTCGCTGTAAAATCAAACTGCGACGCGGATTATGCGGTGACGACCGCGCACCTGTCAGCGGATTTCGATATGCGCCGCTTCGGCGGCACTGCGCATGCGTTGCATCGCCGCTGCAATCGTCGCCGCGAAATCCGCCGGCGATCCGGCGGTGACGATGGCCTGTTGCGTCGTCAGCGCCTTGCGTACCTCCGGTTGCGCCAGCGCGGAACGCAGGGCCGTGTTGAGTCGCGCGATCACCGCGTCAGGTGTTTTCGCCGGCGCCATGAGTCCGAAGAACGCCATCCAGTCGAGGGCGTCGAGACGCAGTTCCGCAAACGTCGGCACGTCGGGCAATGCCGGCGAGCGCGCCGGACCGGAGATCGCCAGCGCGCGCAGCTTCCCCGCCTGCACCAGCGGCAACGTCGTCGGCAGATTGTCGAACAGCACGTCGATCTGCCCGGACACCGCATCGTTGAGCGCCGGCCCGATGCCGCGATACGGCACATGAACGAGGTCGGCGCCGGTCGCCTGCTTGAACTGCTCGCCCATCAGATGGCTGACCGAACCGTTGCCGGACGAACCGTAACTCATGCGTCCGGCCTGGATGCGCGCCAGCGGGACGAACTCGGCCATGTTGCGCGCCGTCACCTTGGGATTGACCGACATGATGTTGGGTACCGCGGCGATGGCGCCGACCGGCACGAGATCGGTGGCCACATCGAACGGCAGCGACTTGTAGACCGCCGGATTGATGGCGAGCGTCGAGGCCGTGCCCATGCCGATCGTGTAGCCGTCCGGGTTGGCCTTGGCGATCTGCGCGGTCCCGAGCGCGCCGCCGGCGCCGGCCCGGTTGTCGACCACCACCGGCTGGCCGAGCAGCGGCCGCAGCGCCTCCGCCACGATGCGCGCGATCACATCGGTCGAGCCGCCGGGCGCGAACGGCACGATCAGGGTGATCGGCCGCTCCGGATAATCCGCACGCGCCGGCTGCGTAATGGCGGCCCACAGGGCAAGCCCGAGCATCAGGCACGGGAGAAGAAATCTGCTGTTCTGTCGCATGGTCCGATCCTGCCGCAGCACCCGCGCCCGTCAAGCGATTTGCGAGGGTCCGCGCCGGCAGCTACGGTCTCCCCGAACACAGAACGAGGAGCACACCCGTGTCGTTCAATTCCTACAGCCGCCGGCTGCTGACCGCGCTCAGCATTGCTGCCGTCATGACGGCCGCCCTGATCGTCGCCTTGCCTGCCACCGCACGCGCCGACTATCCGGACCGGCCGATCCATCTGCTGGTGCCCTATCCGGCTGGTGGCCCGAACGACGTGATCGCCCGGCTTGTGGGCGCGAAACTGTCGGAATCGCTCAAGCAGCAGGTCGTGATCGAGAACCGGCCCGGCGGCAGCGGCAACATCGCCGCGGTGACGACCGCACGCGCCGAGCCGGACGGCTACACCATCGTGCTCCCCGCCATCGCCTATGCGGTCAATCCGACGCTGTTCGGCAATGCCGGCTACACCTTCGAACAGTTCGAGCCCGTGTCGATCGTCACCAAGGGGCCGCTCGTGCTCGTGGTGCATCCGTCGCTCGGCGTGAAGAACGTCAAGGAACTGATCGAGAAAGCCAGGCGCGAGCCGGGCAAGATCGACTACGGCTCCGGCGGCACCGGCAGCTCGCTGCATCTCGCCGGCGAGATGTTCAAGAAGGAAGCCGGCGTCAACATCATGCACATCCCCTACAAGGGGACCAACGACCTGATCTCCGATCTGCTCACCGGCCGCGTGCCGGTATCGTTCATGAGCCCGCTGATCGCCATGGACCACGTCAAGCAGGGCAAGCTGCTCGCGCTCGGCGTCACCTCCCCGCAACGCGCGGCCGGCTGGCCGGATACGCCATCGATCGCCGAGGCCGGCGTGCCGGGTTACGCCGTCGAAGCGTGGTATGCGGTGCTCGCGCCCAAGGGTACGCCGAAACCGGTGGTCGACAAGCTGTCGAAGGCGATCGCCGACGCGGTCAATTCGCCCGACGTGAAGCAGCGGCTGGCGACGCTCGGCAATGTCTCGGTCGGCAGCACGCCCGCCGAGGCCAAGGCCTATATCGCCGACGAAGCCAAGCGTTGGGGCGATCTGCTGACCGCCGCCGGCATCAAGGCCAACTGATTTCCCAATCGAGAGACAAACGTGAGCAACGATATCCTGCTGCGCGCCGGCACCGTCTATGACGGTGCCGGCAATCCCGGCGTGCGCGCCGACGTGCTGATCTCGAACGGCCGCATCGCCGCGGTCGGCGACGGCGCGACGTCATCCACCGCCGAGGTGATCGACGCCACCGGCCTCGCCGTGGCGCCGGGCTTCATCGACATCAAGACCCACTCGGATTTCACGCTGCCGATCAATCCCAAGGCGGAGAGCAAGGTGCGCCAGGGCGTCACCACCGAGATCATCGGCCATTGCGGGTTCTCGGTCGCGCCCGCGCTGCCCGGCCGCGTCGAACTGCTGCGCGACTATCTCTCGCCGAGCGCACCGTGGCTGCCGTTCCGCGAAATGACCTTCCCGCAATATCTCGACACCTTTCCGGCGACCGCCGTGAATGCCGGCATGCTGGTCGGCCACAACACGCTTCGGCTGATGGTGATGGGCATGGACAAGCGCGCCCCCACCGCAGCCGAACTCGCGCAGATGATCGCGCTTCTGGAAGACGGGCTGAAAGCCGGCGCGCTCGGTCTCTCGTCGGGCCTGTTCACATCGCCCGGCGCCTATGCCGAACCCGGGGAGATGGTCGCGCTGTGCAACGTGGTGAAGCGCTACAACGGCGGCTACTTCACCCATATCCGCGATGAATCCAACAAGGTGCTGGAGGCGGTCGAGGAAGCGATCCATATCGCCGAGACCTGCCGCATCCATGTGGAGATCGTGCATTTCAAATGCTCCGGCCTCGACAACTGGGGCAAGGCCACGACCGCGCTCACGATGATCGCCGCCGCGAAAGCGCGCGGCCTCGACATCGACTGCGACAGCCACCCCTACACCGCCGGCTCCAATCCGCTGAAGAACCTGATGCCGCAATGGGTGCAGGCCGGCGGCGTGCCGGCAATGCTGGAACGGCTCGCATTGCCCGAAACCCGCGACCGCATCCGCGCCGACATCGCCCGCGACGGCCTCAACAACTGGGGCCGCATTCCCGACTGGGACTGCGTGCAGATTTCGATCTCACCGCACCTGCCGCAATTCGCCGGCCGCACCATCAAGGATCTCGCCACCGAACGCGGCAAGGATCCGATCGACGTGGTGTGCGATTACATGATCGAGGATCAGGGCGCGACCCGCGTGCTGGTGATCTCGATCTCGGAGGACGACATCCGCGCCATCGTGAAATCGCCGATGGCGCTGGTCGGTTCCGACGGCAACTGCGTCTCGACCGAGGGCATCACCAGCCAGGGCATGCCGCATCCGCGTTTCTACGGCACGTTCCCCCGCGTGCTCGGCCATTACGTCAAGGAACTGGACCTGCTGCCGCTCGAGACCGCGATCCACAAGATGACCGGCTCGACCGCCCGCGCGCTGAAGCTCACCGACCGCGGCCTCATCAAGCCCGGCTACCGCGCCGATGTGGTGCTGTTCGATCCCGACGATTTCCGCGACCGCGCCACCTACGGCGATCCGCACCGGTTCCCGACCGGGACCCGCACCACGGTGCTGATCAACGGCACGGTGGTTGTGCGCGACACGGTGCACACCGGCGCGCTGCCGGGGAAGGTGCTGCGCCGCGACGCCGACGGGCGGGTGCAGTAGCCATGGGAACCCTCGCCCGCATCATCGGCTATGCGCTCGCCGGCAGCGTCGTCCTGCCGCTCGCGGTGCTGGCGGTGATGCTGGTGTTCTACGCGATGGATTCGCGCTGCGGCACGCCGGGCGATTCCGGCGGCTGCGAGATGGGCATGGCGATGCTGGTCATGGGCGCGAGCCCGGTCGGGGCCGCGCTCGGCCTCATCATCGGCATCGTGCGCAGCATCCGCAAGAAAACCTCGCCCTGAGGAGCTGTTTCGCGAGAAACAGTGTCTCGAATGGCCAGGTTTTCATTATTTTGGCCTCATCCTTCGAGACGCGAACGAAGGCAACAAGAACGTTGCCCTCGTTCGCCCTCAGGATGAGGTTTTAGTTGCCCGCCTTCATCTGTCGCAAGGTCCGCGACACCTCGGCGGCAATGGCCGGTGCGGTCGGCGTATCCGAATGCACGCAGATCGTCGCCGCCTCCACCGGAATATCGTTTCCGCCCGTCGTCGTGACGACCCGCTGGCAGATCACCCGCAGCACGCGGTCGCGCGCCTTGGCGGGATCGACCGCCTCGTGGCTGCGGCTGACGATCAGATTGCCGTCGCTGTCGTAATCGAGATCGGCATAGAACTCCGGGATCATCTTCACCCCGCGGGCCTTGCAGGCGCGCTCATGCGCCGTGCCGGCCATGCCGAGGATCGGCACGCCGAACGGCTTGACCGCATCGGCGATGGCGAGCGCAACCGCTTCGTCCTTCGCCGCCATGCTGTAGAGCGCGCCGTGCGGCTTGACGTGGTTGAGCGGCACGTCCTCGGCCTGCAGGAACGCCGTTAGCGCGCCGATCTGATAGGCGACGAAATCGGTGATCTCGTGCGACGCCATCGCCATGGCGCGGCGACCGAAGCCCTGCCGGTCCGGCAGCGAGGGATGCGCTCCGACTTTGACGTTGTACTGCTTCGCGAGCCGTACCGTGGCGCGCATGATGCCCGGATCGCCGGCATGGAACCCGCAGGCAACATTGGCGAGGTCGATATGCGGCATCAGCGCCGCGTCGTCGCCCATGCGATACAGGCCGAAACCCTCGCCCATATCGCAATTGATCGTCATTCCCATTGTCGGATTTTGCCCATCGTCAGGTCTGCTCTCGCGCGTTATGCCCCATACAATGTGGCCGCGCAGCCGGCCTCTGCCAACCGCGCAAACCGCAGACCTGATGAGCATGTCCCGTGGGAGTCTGGCTCAAGGAGCCCGCGGGCTTTTCCAGCCTCTGCCCGTGCCTGCCATGGCAGGGCGAAGTCCCGGCCATCCCGATGGGGTCAGCATGATGCCCGCCCAAGCGGGATGCCCGGGCCAAGCCCTGGCATGACTGGTTGCAAAGGAGTCCAGACGAGACCGATCAGACGCCCAGATAGCGATGCAACATGTCCGGATTGGCCTTGAGCTCGGCTGCCGGCGATTCGTGGACGATATGCCCGTTGTTGATGATGTAGATCCGGTGCGACAGCGCGAGCGCCGCCGCAAGGTTCTGTTCCACCAGCACGATGGTCTGCCCGCCCGCCGCAAGCTCCCGGCAGGCGCGGATCAGATCCTGCACGATCACCGGGGCGAGGCCCTCGAACGGCTCGTCCAGCAGGACGATCTTCGGATCGCGCACCAGCGCGCGGGCGATGGCGAGCATCTGCTGCTCGCCGCCGGACAGATCGGTGCCGCGGCTGCCGCGCCGCTCCTTGAGCCGCGGGAACATGCCGTAGATGCGCTCGAGCGGCCATTTCGATTTGGCGGTCAGCCCGGCGAGGACGATGTTCTCCTCGACATTGAGACTGCCGAAGATGCGCCGGTCCTCGTGGACAAGCTGCATGCCCGCCTGCGCGATGGCATGGCTCGGCTTGCCCGCGATTTCGGCGCCGTCGAGCTTCACCGACCCCGCGCGCGGCTTCACCACGCCCATCAGGCTCTTGAGCGTCGTGCTCTTGCCGGCACCGTTGCGGCCGAGCAACCCCACCACCTCGTTTTTGTCGACGCGCATCGCCACGTCGAACAGGATGTGGCTATCGCCATAATACGAATTCAGTCCGTTGACCTCGAGCAGGCTCATGGTTCGTGCATCCCCCCGAGATAGGCATCCTGGACCAGCTTGTTGTTCTTGATTTCCTGCGGCGTGCCTTCCACCAGGACCTTGCCCTCCTGCAGCACCGTGATCTTGCCGGCGAGTTCGAAGATCGCATCCATGTCATGGTCGATCACGATCATAGTGCGGCCGCGACCGATCGCCTTGAGCAGCCGCACGGTCTCGACGCGCTCACGCGGGCTCATGCCGGCGAGCGGCTCGTCGAGCAACAGCAGGCTCGGCGATGTCGCGAGCGCGAGGCCGATCTCCAGCCGCCGCTTCTCGCCGTAAGCGAGTTCGGAGACCGGCGTATCGAGCCGTCGCGTCAGATTGACGAGTTGCGCCGTGTGCTCCACCTGCTCGGTCAGTCCCGGAATATTCTCGATCCGCCGCAGCAGATCGAGCCGGTATTTGCCGCGCAACTCCGCGAGCGCCGCGATCACCAGGTTCTCGCGCACCGTCAGCCGGTTGAACAGCTGGTTGATCTGGTAGCTCTTGGTCAGGCCGAGCTGGCAGACATCGGTGACATCGAGGCCGGTGATGTCGCGGCCCTCGAAGCTGATCGAGCCGCTGGTCGGATGCACCTCGCAGGTAAGCATTTTGAAGAACGTGGTCTTGCCGGCGCCGTTCGGGCCGATGATGCCGCGCAACTCGCCGTGATTGACCGCGAAGTCGATGTCGCTGTTGGCGGCAAGACCGCCATAGTGCTTGCTCAGTCCCTTGGCCTCCAGGATCGTGCCCTTGTGCGGCTGATCCTCGGGCTCGTTGACAGCCGGCAGCGGATCGGCCGCTTCCGCCGCAGCCACATCAGCCGCGGTTTCGATCCCCTCTTCCGGCGCCTCGCGCTTGTGACGCTGGCCGGTGACGAGCGCATAGAGATCCTGGATACCCCCGATCAGGCCGCGCCGCAGGAAGCAGACCAGCAGCACGAAGATGACGCCGAGCACCAGCTTCCACGACGCGCCGAGGCCGAGCGCCGACTGCAGGAAGTCCTGCAGGAACAGCCACACCGTGGCGCCGAGCAGCGGCCCGAACAGCGTGCCGACGCCACCGATCGCCGACATCATCACCAACTGACCGGAGGTCTCGAAGGTGAAGGCGTCCGGCGGCATGAACGCCTGCAGCACGCCGAGCAATCCGCCGGCGAAGCCGGCATAGGCGGCGGCGATGACGAAGGCCGTCAGCTTGTAGGCATGAATATTGTGGCCGAGCGCGGCGGCGCGCAGCGGGTTCTCGCGGATCGCCCGCATCACCGCCCCGACCGGCGAGCGCACGATGCGAAGCGCGGCGACGATGCCGACGAAATAGCAGAACGCCAGGAACCAGTAGAGCGACCAGCCGGTGGTGAAGTGGAACGAGGCGAAGCCGAAATCGAAATGCGGCGTCGGCACGCCCGGCAGGCCGTTCTCGCCGCCGGTCCATTCCGACAGCGGATTGAACTCGACGAAGAAGAACACCTCGGCGATGGCCACCGTGATCATCGCGAAATAGATGCCGGTCCGTCGCAGAGCGATCAGGCCGACCAGATAGCCGACCACGGCGGCGGCGATCATGCCGAGGAACAGCGCCGTCACCACATGCGGGAAGCCCGCACGGGTGAGCAGGTAAGCGGCGAAGAAGCCGCCGGTGCCGTAAAACGCCGACTGGCCGAACGACAGCAGGCCGGTGAAACCGAACAGGATGTCGAAACCGATGCCGAACAGACCCCACACCAGGATGCGGTTGACCGTGTTCGGCGCGAAGCCGAGATGCGGCAGGATGAACGGGGCGACGATCAGGCCGGCCGCCGTGAGCGCTTCGATGAGAAAACGACGTTGCTTGAGCATTGCAGACTACTCTCGGCTCGCCGAGCCGAGCAGTCCGCGCGGCCGCAGCACCAGCACCAGCGTCATCGCCGCGAACAGCATGACGTAGGCATAGCCGGGGTTGATCATGGAGGTGATGCTGATGATCTCGCCGGCGATCAGACCGCCGATGATCGCACCTGGGAACGAGCCGACACCGCCGATCACGACGACGACGAAGGTCTGCACCAAGATCGCCTCGCCCATATCCGGCGTCAGCGACACCACCGGGGCGTTGACGATGCCGGCGAACCCGGCCGCCATCGCGCCGATGCCGAACACCACCATGAACACCTTGTAGACGTCGATGCCGAGCGACGAGACCATCACCGAGTCCTCGATACCGGCGCGCACGATCATGCCGAGCCGCGTCTTGTAGAGGACGACGAACAGCACCAGCAGCGCGACCGCGACGATGCCGACAACCGCGAGGCGATAGGTCGGATAGAACATGAAGCCGAGCGAGGTGATGCCGGCGAACAGCTTCGGCGGCGGTACCGTGAGCGACAGCGAGCCGAAGCAGAACCGCACCAACTCGACGAAGCAGATGCCGATGCCGAACGTCACCAGCAACTGGTCCGAGTCCGGCCGGCCGTAGAAATGGCGGACGATCACCCGCTCCATGATGACGCCGACCACCATCACGAACAGCGAACCGGCCGCGACCGCGACCAGGAACGATTCCGTGTAAGTATACGCGACGTAGCCGGCATAGCCGCCGAGCATGAACATCGCGCCATGCGCCAGATTGAGCACGCCGAGCGTGCCGTAAATGATGGTGAGACCGGAGGAGATCAAAGCGAGCAGCGCGCCGAGCACCAGCCCGTTGAACATTTGCGAAATCAGATTCGCCCAGTTGATCATGTCGTCGCCCGAAACGTGGTCAGTTGGGACAAGCGGTCACCGTCACGCCCGCTGAGGGCACGGCGGCGGTGCGCATGAAAAAATGCAGGTCATATCGGCGGGAGGCAGGCGCCGCGGAGATTTTGATCTCCGCGGCGTCCGTCAACTCCCCCGATCAGGTGTAGTCGCCGAGCTTGCAGCCGAATTCATCCGGCTTCTGCATCAGGCCCTCGCCGGGCACGATTTCCACGACCTCGTACCAGTCTTCCTTGTTCTTCATTTCTTTCTTGGTCTTGCCCTTGACGATGATCACCGGGCGGATCGCCTGATGATCCTGCGGGCGATAGTGGACGTCGCCGACCAGCGACGGAATCGTCTCACCCTTCTCCCAGGTCTTGATGATGTCCGGCGGATAGAAGCTGCCGGTCTCTTCCACCATGCGGGCCCAGTGGATGAAGCTGATATAGGCGTTCTCCGCGCCCCACTCCGGCTTGTAGCCGAACTTCTTCTCGAACGCCTCGTTGAACATCTTGGCAAGCGGATACTTGTCCTCGATGGTCCACCAGTAGTCGGTTGCGGCATAGACGCCTTCCATCAGGCCACCGGTCTCGCGCGCCAGGAACGGGATCTGGTACGGCACGACCAGCTTCATCTTGTCGAGCACGCCGAACTGCTTGGCCTGCTGGATCGACAGCACCGCATCGTGACCCCAGTTGACGTTGATCAGCACGTCCGCGCCGGAGTTGGCGACGTTGAGCAGGTAGGACGAGAAGTCCGGCGCGCCGAGCGGCGACACCTGGTTGGTCACCGTCGTCCAGCCGGCCTTGGCCAGCACCTCCTGCATCGACTTGGTGACAGTGTGACCGTAGGTGTAGTCCGGCGTCATATACGCCGCTTTCTTGTTCTTGCCGAACTGCTTGATCATCACCGGCGCGATCGCCGCGGCCGCCGTCTGACCGAAGAAGTTCTGGCGGAAGCCGTAGCGCATGCAGTCCTTGCCGGTGGTGTCGTTCGAGCCGGAAATGCCGGCGACGTAGAGCACCTTCTCGCGCTGGGCGAGCTTGTTGAGCGCGACCGCCACCGCCGACGAGGTCGAGCCGGTCATCAACACGATCTTGTTCTCGGTGATGAAGCGCTGCTGCGCCTGAACCGCTTCGTTCGGCTTGGCGGCGCTGTCGGCGACGAGAAGCTTCACTTCCTTGCCGAGTACGCCTTTCTTGGTCTTCGGCGAAATCTTGCGGGCCAGTTCGTGGCCTTGGTTGAGATGCTCGACCGCGAGCTGCCAGCCCTTGAGTTCGTCCTCGCCCTGAACCGCATAGGTGCCGGTGCGCGGCACCGCGGCGCCGAGCGAGACGCTGTTGCCGGACGAGCCGGCCGGCCAGGTGCCGATCGCCGGATGGTCACCGGCCGCGAAGGCCGGGAATGAAAACGCGGGCAGCAGCGCGCCGCCGGCAGCGCCGGCACCGGCCTGCAGCAATGTGCGGCGCGACAGATTCGGCAATTTTGGTGTGTCGTTGGACATCAGTTCCTCCCATGATGAAAAAAGCGTGGTGCGTTCGCGCTCCCGAACCATCGCACCGATCCGTTTGGTCGATCGCCGGACTGTCGACCTTTGCGAAGCCAGGCCCCTTGCGAAGCCGAGCCACGCGCGTGCCGCAATCTCTTTGCGTTGTTGCCATCATCCAATCAGGAGGATCGCCAACTCAATCCGACTTTCGTTTGTCGTGATTGGTTTTTTCAATGCAGCGATCAACGGCGCTGCACAATGCGGAAAAATACGCGCAGAAGGCCTCGCCACGCGATGCGCGGCGCATTCGACCAAAGTCGAAAGCGCATAAGACAAGCGATTGCGAATTCATCCGCACGCATTTCAATGCATCGCGCATCGCGACGCTTCGTAACGGCGTCGTTCGCGCACGCGCGACCAATGATGCAGCGCGATGATATCTCGCGACTGCGAGCGCAAATGCGCGGCGCATGCACAAAAAGAAAGCGCCGCGCGGATCGCGGCGCTCGACAGAATCGTTGATGAGAAACAGATCAGCGCGTGAAGAAATCGCGCAGGATGCGGTTCACCATCTCCGGGGATTCCACCTCGGGCAGATGGCCGATACCCTCGATCAGATCGAACTTCGCCTTCGGCATCGCCTGCCGGATGAGATCGGCATTCTTGTCGATCGGATTCACGCGGTCCTCGTTACCGGAGATCATCAGCACCGGCATCGCCACTTTCGCCGCCACCGCCTGCGGATCGTAGCCGTCCGCCATGCCGAGCTTGACGCCATGCATGAAGCCGCGCGGATTGGTGCCGCGCACCACCTCCTGCACCATGGCGATCAGTTCCGGCGCAGCCTTCGCGCCGAGCAGCGCATTGACCCGCGCGCCGAAGGCGTAGCCGCCCTTGCCGATCTGCGCCTCGCGCGTGGCGATGATCTTCGCCTTCTGCTCGGCCGACATGCCTTTCGGTCCCGCGCCGGCACCGGTCATCGCCAGCTTGATGACACGTTCCGGATAATGCACGACGAAGCACTGCGCGACGCGGCTGCCGAACGAGTTGCCGACGATGTTGACCTTGTCGAGCTTCAGCGCGCCGAGGAAATCCGCGACCGCATCGGCGTAATCCTTGCAGGTCGGATCGTCGGTGCGGAAGCCATCGCTGAGCATATAGCCCGGCGCGTTCCAGGCGATCACGCGGAACGTGTCGGACAGTCCGGCGAACTGGAACCGCCAGTGCATGGAATTGGCGCCGACTCCGTGCAGCAACAGCAACGGCGGAGCATCCGCGCGGCCCTGCTCCATATAGCTCCAGCGGTCGCCGAGGAAATTCGCCGGCGTCTGGATCGGCGCGAACCGCAGTTCCGGCAGCGTCGGCCAGGACGACGGAATGGCGGCGGGTGCGACAGCTGCCGCAGGCGCTTGCGCTTGCGCGGACGTTGCAAGCGGCGTGGTCACGATGATGGTTCCGATCAGGATGGCCGCAGACGAACGCAGGAGCATCGTTTGATTTCCTCTGTCATCGCCGGGCCGCGCGTCAGCGCGAGACCCGGTGATCCATCTTGAAAAGTTGGATGGCCGGGTCAAGCCCGGCCATGACCGAGTGGAGAGGGATCGAGCCCCCAACAGGGCCGCGCAACCCTCAACCCAGGTTCAACTCCTGGAAGAAGTCATTGCCCTTGTCGTCCATGATGATGAACGCCGGGAAGTTCTCGACCTCGATGCGCCAGATCGCTTCCATGCCGAGTTCCGGATATTCCTGCACCTCGACCTTCTTGATGCAGTGTTCGGCGAGGTTCGCCGCCGCGCCGCCGATCGAGCCGAGATAGAAGCCGCCATGCTTCTTGCACGCCTCGCGCACCTGCGCGGAGCGGTTGCCCTTGGCGACCATCACCATGGAGCCGCCCGCCGCCTGGAACTGATCGACATAGCTATCCATGCGCCCCGCCGTGGTCGGGCCGAACGAGCCGGAAGCATAGCCCTCCGGCGTCTTCGCCGGGCCGGCGTAATAGACCGGATGGTTCTTGAAATAATCGGGGAACTCCTGCCCCTGCTCCAGCCGCTCGCGCAGCTTGGCGTGCGCGAGGTCGCGCGCGACGATCATCGGCCCGGTCAGCGAGAGCCGCGTCTTCACCGGATACTGCGAGAGCTGCTTGCGGATTTCGCTCATCGGCTTGCGCAGGTCGATCTGCACCACCTGGCCGCCGAGCTTCTCCTGATCAACTTCCGGCAGGAAGCGCGCCGGATTATGCTCCAGTTCCTCGAGGAACACGCCATCCCGGGTGATCTTGCCGACGGCCTGCCGGTCGGCCGAGCACGACACGCCGAGCCCGATCGGCAGCGACGCACCATGACGCGGCAGACGGATCACGCGCACGTCGTGACAGAAATACTTGCCGCCAAACTGCGCGCCGACGCCGAGCGACTGCGTCAGCTTGTGCACTTCCGCTTCCATGGCGAGGTCGCGGAACGCGTGCCCGCCTTCGGACCCTTGGGTCGGCAGCGTGTCGAGATATTTGGTCGAGGCGAGCTTCACGGTCTTGAGCGTCATCTCCGCCGAGGTGCCGCCGATGACGATGGCAAGATGATACGGGGGGCACGCCGCGGTGCCGAGCGTGAGGATCTTCTCCTTCAGGAACGCGATCATCCTGTCATGCGTCAGGATCGACGGCGTCGCCTGGAACAGGAAGGTCTTGTTGGCGGAGCCGCCGCCCTTGGCGATGAAGAGAAACTTGTAGGCGTCGTCGCCTTCCGCATAAATCTCAACCTGCGCCGGCATGTTCGACTTGGTGTTCTTCTCCTCGAACATGGAGATCGGCGCGAGCTGCGAATAGCGCAGGTTCTTTTTCAGGTAGGCGTCGCGCGCGCCTTGCGCCAGCGCGGCCTCGTCCTCGCCCTCGGTCCAGACGAGCCGGCCCTTCTTGCCCATGATGATCGCGGTGCCGGTGTCCTGGCACATCGGCAGCACGCCGCCGGCGGAGATGTTGGCGTTCTTGAGGAGATCGAACGCCACGAACTTGTCGTTACCGGTCGCTTCCGCGTCGTCGATGATGTTGCGCAGGCTCTGCAGATGCGCGGGCCGCAGCAGATGGTTGATGTCGACGAACGCGGCTTCGGCGAGCGCGCGCATCGCCTCGCGCGAGACCGTGATCACCTCTTTGCCCATCACCGTCTCCACCTTGACCCCGTCCCTGGTGATCAGGCGATACGGCGTCGTGTCCTTGCCGAGCGGAAACAGCGGCGAATGGGAATAGGACGGCAGCGGATTGGCGACAGGAGCGTTCATTTGGCCAGCACTCTCAAGGGCTTAAGCGGTGCACACGCGCCGCGACGGCCCTTTTTAGTGCTTTTCCAGGGTCGGGGGAAGCGTCGATAGTTCCTGGAAAATCTCGATCAGACCATTATTGAATCGACAAATCCCTCCCCCTAGACAGCGGTGACGGGCGCTGGTTGATGGCCTCAATCTGGCGCTGCATTACCTTGCCGCCCTCCTTCACAATCACTGGCCATTTCGCTCCAGTTTTGAATTCGAGCACATACTCGAACGTAGCAACGCCATAAGACCTCTGATTTCGATCGAAGCTTCGCGCATCAAAATCGACAAGCCCGTCGATGTTGCATCGTAGAATCTGATCATCGCAAATAATCTTGAGTTTGTCGGGGCGCGATGAATACGAACGGCTTGGCCATCTCGCAACAAACGCTGTTATCTGCGCGACCACTTCATCCCGCGGCAAACTCTTCCCAAAATAATTTATCTCTTCAGCATAAAGTCCATTCAATATCGGCAAAAACTTCTGGTCAGGCCCTGAAATTAAGTAATTTAGCGCATGCACAAACTCACGCGCGCGCACTTCGAGCGAAGAAAAACGCAGATTTGGCGCGGGCGCTTGTGAAGGAGCAACGCTCCTGTCTATCGAAGGAACCGTGGTTCGCGAAGCAGTCGGAGGCGATGCCGGATCGAAGACAGCCATCGAAATTCCAAGAACGTCAGCCAATTCGGGCGTCAACCACGCCATGGAACGAGGCTCCGTGCTGGCTAAATAACGAATTGCTTTCTCTGAAAGACCAAGTTGCGAGAGATACGCGCCAAAAACGGCATTTCCCGATCCTACCTCTACCGGCACGCCGTTCTCATAGCGATAAACGGAATGAAATCCGATCCGTCCCCGCTCACCAACAAGCCTCGTCCGACCACCAAGCCAAATCATTGCGCATGCCGAAGCGCATGTTGACCCGCTTGGGACCCACGTTTTGAAATCACGCATGCGTATTGCGCGACCAATATCAATACCGACTTGGGAAATGCCACCAGGGCTGTTGAGGATTATGACGCCGCTGGAATAAGGCTCAAACTTCATCCGGAAAACATCGGCATCTCCGGCCTTGAGTTCGCCTTCGATCATAATTCCGCCTTCGCCCTCGCGAGTAAGCGGAAAGGCAATAATTTCTGCGGCTTCGGAAACGGATGCAAAAAGCATCACCCCAAGCAATAAGAAAGAGCGCCCCAGCATTTTTCTCCCCCGCCCTATCCTATGCGAGAGGCGCGCTTCTCTCCAAGTACAAATCCGACCAGCCATGTCTTGACTTTCTTCCTATATGCCTATAATCCTATCCCTGTCCTGTTCACGAGGGGCGCTTCATGAGGCGTTCTTGAAGTGGAGCAGTCGGTGGTGCCGCAAGGCATGGCACCGGGGTGCGGGCCGGA
>JAEWJH010000125.1 GCA_023386635.1 Pseudomonadota bacterium | reverse complement strand
GGGGATAACAGGCTGATGATGCCCAAGAGTCCATATCGACGGCATCGTTTGGCACCTCGATGTCGGCTCATCACATCCTGGGGCTGGAGCAGGTCCCAAGGGTATGGCTGTTCGCCATTTAAAGTGGTACGTGAGCTGGGTTCAGAACGTCGTGAGACAGTTCGGTCCCTATCTGCCGTGGGTGTAGGAGAATTGAGAGGATTTGTCCCTAGTACGAGAGGACCGGGATGAACGTACCTCTGGTGTAGCTGTTGTGGCGCCAGCCGCAGCGCAGCGTAGCTATGTACGGACGGGATAACCGCTGAAAGCATCTAAGCGGGAAACCCACCTCAAAACGAGTTCTCCCTTGAGAGCCGTGGTAGACCACCACGTTGATAGGCCAGGTGTGTAAGCGCGGTAACGTGTTTAGCTTACTGGTACTAATCGCTCGATTGGCTTGATTGCTCTCATTTCCAATGCCCATCGTCTCCCGGAAGGGAAGACGAAACGAAATGAACATCGTCCTCAAGGACGATACGAGACCAACAACATTCTTCGATTGTCCTTCGCCGACCTGGTGGTTTTAGCGAGGAGCCTGAACCCGATCCCATCTCGAACTCGGCCGTTAAATTCCTCAGCGCCAATGGTACTAAGTCTCAAGGCTTGGAAGAGTAGGTCGCTGCCAGGTCTGCCAAGGACAATCCCTCGAGGACATGCGCCTCACACGATGACAGATTTTAGAAAAGCCCCGCGGGAAACCGCGGGGCTTTTTGTTTTTGCGCGGATCGAAAGGTGCCCACCGCAGCCGTGTCGTCGCGCCGCCCACCGCGCGCACCCCGCGAGTCAGCCGGCTGTGATATCTCTGATGGCATCCCTGATTCGGGCCATCGGACTCGGACCGCGACATGCCCAAGCCTCCGTCCATCTTGCCTCAGCATGCCTAAGCCACAGCATCGGCCCCAGACCGCGCGGTCCACCCCGCCGCCGGCACTTGATCCACAGTTGCTCAAACAGGCGCGCGCCTTGCATCAGGCGGGCCGGATCGCCGAAGCCGCCGCCGCCTACGAGAAGATCCTCGCGCTCGCGCCCGATCATATCGACGCCCAGCATATGCTCGGCGTGCTGCGCTATCAGCAGGGCCGGTGTCCCGAAGCGCTCGAACTGATCGCCGGCGCGCTCGCCGCGCGGCCGGACTCGACGCAGATCATGTCCAATCTCGGCCTGGTGTTCGATGCGCTCGGCGCGTTCGACGAGGCGATCGCCAGTTACGACCACGCGCTGACACTGGCGCCGGACGATACCGACATCGTCGACAATCGCGGCCGCACACTCCTGAAAGCGCGGCGGTTCGACGAGGCTTTGGCGGCTTATGATGCGCTGCTGGCGCAAAAATCCGTTCGCGCCGATACCCAGGCGAACGCGCATGCCGGCCGCGCCTATGCGCTGCTCGGTCGGGAGCGTCCCGCCGATGCGCTCGCGGCCTGTGACCGCGCGCTCGCCGTGCGGCCGGATCATGCCGACGCGCTGAACAATCGCGGCAATGCGCTGGCCGCGCTGTCGCGCGAAGACGAAGCGCTTGCCGCCTTCTCGCGTTTGATCGACACCGCTCCGCATCATGCCGACGCGCGCAGCAACCGTGCCTCGCTGCTCACACGGCGGCGTCAGCACGATGCCGCGCTCGCCGATTGCGACGCGGCGCTCGCCGTCAATCCGCGCCATGTGCCGGCCCTGTTCATGCGCGGCAACGTACTGTTCGCGCTCGATCGTCATGCCGACGCGCTCAGGAGCTACGAGCAGGCGCTGACGATCGACCGGAATCACCTCGACGCCATGTTCAATCGCGGCCGCGCGCTGCTGCGGCTGAACCGGCCGCAGGAAGCGGCCGCCGCGGTGGAGCGGGTGTTGCAAGCGAAGCCCGATCATCGCGACGCGCTGCATTGCCTCGGCGATGCGCTGGCCGCGCTCGGCCGTCATCGCGAGGCGGTCGCGCGCTACGAGCGGGTGTTGGCGCAGGATCCCAACCTGTTCGACACGCTGGTCAATTGCGGCCTCGCGCTCGCCACGCTGGGGCGGCAGGAGGAGGCCGTCGCGCTCTATGATCGCGCGCTGGCGGTGCGGCCGAACTCGTTCGAGGCGCACAACAATCGCGGCACGGCGCTGCGCGAACTCAACCGTTTCGACGAGGCGCTGGTCTCTTACGATCGTGCGCTGGCGATCAAACCGGACTATGCCGGCGCGCTCGCCAACCGCGCCAACGTCTATGCCGATCTGCGCCGGTTCGATGAAGCCTTCATCGGCTACGATGCGGCGCTGGCGCTCGAGCCGCAGCTCAACGAGGTGCTGTGGAACGCCGCGCTCGCGCATCTGGTGCTCGGCGATCTGCCGGCCGGTTTCGCGAAATATGAATCGCGCTGGCAGAACAAGCTGGCGCAGCAGAACAAGCGGCAGTTTCCCCGGCCGCTGTGGCTCGGCGAGACGCCGCTCGCCGGCAAGACCCTTCTTCTTTACGCCGAGCAGGGCTTCGGCGACACGTTGCAGTTCATCCGTTACGCGGCGCTGGCGGCCGCGCAGGGCGCGCGCGTTATCGTCGAAACGCAGCCGGCGCTGAAACGTCTGGTCGCCGGTGTGCCGGGCGTGCAGGCGGTGTTCGGTCAGGGCGAGCCGCTGTCGGCCTATGATCTGCGCTGCCCGCTGATGAGCCTTCCGCTCGCGTTCGGCACCACGCTCGACACGGTGCCGGCGACGGTGCCATATCTCGCGGCGCCGGCCGAGGCGGTCGCGCGCTGGCGTGCGCGCTATGCCGGGACAGGGCCGCGCGTCGGCCTCGTCTTCTCCGGCAACCCCGAACACAAGAACGATCGCAACCGCTCGATCCCGCTGGCGCGGCTCGCGCCGGTGGTGAACACGCCGGGCGTGCGCTTCGTCTGTCTGCAGAAAGACGTTCGTCCCGCCGACGCCGCAACGCTGCTGCAGATGCCGCAGATCGAGACGGTGGCCGCCGAACTCACTGATTTCACCGACACTGCGGCGCTGATCGAGACGCTGGACCTGGTGGTGACGGTCGACACCTCGGTGGCGCATCTCGCCGGCGCGCTCGGCAAGCCGGTCTGGATTTTGCTGCCGTGGCTGCCGGATTTCCGCTGGCTGCTCGACCGGACGGACAGCCCCTGGTACCCGTCCGCGCGCCTGTTCCGGCAACCGGCCATGGGCGACTGGGACAGCGCCATCGCCGCGCTCTCCACCGCGCTGGCGGCGCGTTTTCCGGCCTGATCCGTGCCGGAAACGACGATTTTTCGGGGGTCTGGAAAGGCCCCCGGAAAAAGCGGCCGTCGCGGCGGAAATAGCGAAGAATAAAGCGAAATTTCCGCCCCATTTGCCTCTGCCGGGCTTTTCAATCCAGCTTCCGGTTGTTACATAGTGCTCGCCCGGCGCTGGCCCGGGCCATCGTAGACAGACCCTGAGGGACAACGTCCGGCGGACGGTCTGACTGCCATGTTTTGACGCGGGGTGGAGCAGCCCGGTAGCTCGTCAGGCTCATAACCTGAAGGTCACAGGTTCAAATCCTGTCCCCGCAACCAACCCACAGGCCGGCTCCTCGCGGAGCTGGCCTGTTGTGTTTTGGGCCTCAGTCTTGCCCGGATATCCATCGCTCCCGTGATCATGGAAGCTGATGAGGCGATCATCAAGCCGGTCTTGATCCGCCCGCCCGATGCGGCCGAACATTCGCATACGCTTTTGCGTTGACGGGATGGCCGGAATATCCGCGAACGGGAGCCACGCATGACCACACGCTTCAAGATAGGCGATCATGTGAGCTGGAATTCCGAAGCCGGCCGGGTGTCGGGCACGATCATTGCCGTGCACACCAGGGATTTCGACTACAAGGGCCACACCCATCGCGCGTCGGACGACGATCCGCAGTACGACATCAAAAGCGACAAGACCGACCACGTCGCCGCGCATAAGGGTGGGGCGCTGCGGCGGCTCTCCCGTTGAAGTGCCGCAGGTGACATGACGTGGCGATTCCGTTCTTCACCATCGGTCATTCGACGCGAAGCCTCGACGAGTTCATCGGGCTGCTGCGCGACGCCGAGATCGTGCTGCTGGTGGACGTCCGTACAATCCCGCGCTCGCGCACCAATCCGCAGTTCAACACGGATACGCTCCCCGGCGCCCTGACACCCGCCGGCATCGATTACGAGCACATCGCCGCGCTCGGCGGCCTGCGCGGCAAGACGCGCAGCGCCGCGCCCGATGTGAATGCGTTCTGGACCAACAAGAGTTTTCATAATTACGCCGATTATGCGCTGTCGGACCGGTTTCGCGCCGGTCTGGAGCATCTGCGCGACGAAGGCCATCGGCGGCGCTGCGCGATCATGTGCTCGGAGGCGGTGTGGTGGCGTTGTCATCGCCGCATCGTCGCCGATTATTTGATCGGCACTGGCGAGACGGTGTTTCACATCATGGGGCGCGATCGCGAAGGACACGTCCGTCTCGAGCCGGCACGCCTGACGGCGGGCGCGGTCGTCGAGAGCCCGGAAACCATCGTCTATCCTGCCATCGCCGCGCAGGCGGCAGCCGGCGGCGAGGGAGAATAACGACGGCGTCGCCGGGAACGGCGCCGCTCTTGAGTTTGGTCAAGGCTGGAGCGAAGCTCGCGGTTCATACAGTGCCGGAGCCGCCAGAATGGGCTCGCGAGGCCGCAATACAACGGGGGTGGCACAATGCTGAAACAGCTACGCGAATGGATGATTCTGATCGTCGGCCTTGCCGTGATCGTCATCGGTCTGTCGACCGCGCCGCTCCTGAGCGGCGTTAGCGAGCAGAAACCGCAGGCAACAGCCGTCGCGGAGAATGCGGAGCAATCCGCGCCATCCGCTCAGACGCCGCAAAAACCCCAGCAGTCCGCAGCGGTCGCACCGGCGCAGAAGCCGGCCGCGCCTCCCGCCGCCACCGCAGCGGCCGCGCCGCCCGACAAGCCGGCGCCAGCACCGGCTGCTGCTGCTTCGGCCAAGCCGGCCGCGCCTGCTCCGGCCGCCGCGCCGATGCAGCATCAACATGCACAAGTGGCCCAATCTGCCGCGCCGTCGGCCGCTCCCGCGCCACGGCCGACCGCCGCGTCGGCAACGCCGGTGCCTCCTTCTGCCCCGGTCGCTGCGCCGCCCGGTGCCGCGCAGGATCCCAAACTGGTCAGCGCCGGCCGTCTCGTTTTCCGCAAGTGCCAGGCCTGCCACTCGCTCGAGCCGGGCAAGAACGGCATCGGGCCGACGCTCTCCGGCATCATCGGTGCCAAGGCCGGCCACATCGCCAACTACAATTATTCGGCGGCGGTGAAGAACAGCAACCTCACCTGGGATATCGCGACGCTCGACGCTTATCTGACCGATCCGCAGAAAACGATTCCGGGCAACAAGATGCCGTTCCCCGGATTGAAGACCGACAACGAGCGTAACTCGGTGATCGCGTTCCTGGCCTCCATGGGCGGAACGGCGAATGCGGCGCCTGCGCCGGCGTCACCGCCGCAAGCCGCCGCGCCGCGTCCCGCGCAGCCGCAGACCGCGCAGGCTCCCGCGGCTTCGCCCGCTGCAGCGCCCGCGCCGCAAGGGCAGGCTAACGCCGCTGCCAGTCCGGC
>JAEWJH010000054.1 GCA_023386635.1 Pseudomonadota bacterium | reverse complement strand
GAATGGGCGCGCGCGCTTCGTCGCCGGTCGCTTGCGCCTGGGCGCGCGCGGCGTGCGGCGGAATGGTCATGATCACCGCGCCGCTGTCGCGGCGAACGGCGGGCGCTGCCGGCGGCGGCAGCATGGTGCCGATATTGCGGCGGATCGGACCTTGTTCGTAGCTGTGGCGCTGGTTCGCGGCATCGTCACGCGGTCCGGCGACAGCGGTTGAACTGGCCAGCAGCAACACCACGGCGGTGCCGGACATCAAACGATCGAAACGGACATTGCGCATGAAAGCCTCACTCGTAGTTTTCGCGGCCACTATGAGTTTAATGCCGCGAAAATCCGAGCGAAGTCGTCAACGATCTTCCGATAGCCCTAATGCGCAAGCTTAACGGCGTTGCGCGCGCCGGCGTTAAGATTACTCCGCCGGCAGGCTGGTCGGCGCAGCGTCGAGGCCAAGCCCCTCGAGTTTGCGATAGAGCGTCGAACGTCCGATTCTCAGGCGTCTCGCGACCTCCGACATCCGGCCGCGATAGTGGGCGATCGCGAAGCGGATGATGTCGCGTTCTAGCGCGTCAAACGGGCGGACGTCTCCGTGTGCGTCGATCAGCGGCAGCGCGTGGTCGGGCATGGTAAACGCGGATGCCTCGTGAATTCGCCGCGTCATTGGCTGCGTTTCCGCATGTCCGTGCTGGTCCGGCACAATCGATACAATTGTACTCAACGCATTGTGACCGTGTTGACCAAGCTGCGCGCCGATCTGCGGCAGGTCGCCGGCGCCGATCTCTTCGCTCTCACACAGCACCACGGCGCGAAACATCGTGTTCTCGAGCTGGCGAACATTGCCCGGCCAGGAGAACGCGTCGAGCATCGCCATCGCCTCGGCGCTGATGCCGCGCACCGGCTTGCCCTCCTCCGCCGCAAAGCGTGCGAGGAAATGCCGGACCAGATCGGCGATATCTTCGGTGCGCTGGCGCAGCGGCGGCACATACACCGGGAAGACGTTGAGACGGTAGAACAGATCCTCGCGGAAGCGGCCGGCTTTCACTTCCGCGAGCAGGTCGCGATTGGTCGCCGAGACGATCCGCACATTCACCTTCACCGGCTTGCGTGCGCCGACCGGCTCGACTTCGCCTTCCTGCAGCGCGCGCAGCAATTTCACCTGCGCGGCGAGCGGCAGTTCGCCGATCTCGTCGAGGAACAGCGTGCCGCCGTCGGCCTCGATGAACTTGCCGGTGTGCTTGTCGGTCGCGCCGGTGAAGGCGCCGCGTTCGTGGCCGAACAGGGTCGACTCGACGAGGTTCTCCGGGATCGCGCCGCAGTTCACCGCGACGAACGGCCGGGCGCGGCGTGCGCCGCTGCCGTGGATCGCGCGCGCGATCAGTTCCTTGCCTGTGCCGGACTCGCCTTCGATCAGCGCCGGGATATCGGAGGTCGCCGCCTTTTCCGCCGCGCGCAGCACATTGCGCATTGCCGGCGCACGCGAAATGACGTCGGTGAAGGTCAGCGTGCCTTCGCGGCTGCGCTTGACGCGGGCGAGTTCGCCGCTGAGGGCGCGCGCCTGCAGCGCATTGCGCAGGCTGACCTGCAGCCGCTCCGGGCTCGCCGGCTTGACGATGAAGTCCGCGGCGCCGGCGCGCATCGCCGACACCACATTGTCGATGCCGCCATGCGCGGTCTGCACGATCACCGGGATGGTGCAGCCCGCTTCGCGCATCTTCGCCAGCACGCCGAGCCCGTCGAGATCGGGCATCACCAGGTCGAGCACCACGCCGTCGACCGTCCCGGCGTCAGGTCCGGTCAGCAGCTTCACCGCCGCGTCGCCGCCGTCGAGGGTCTGCGCCGCATAGCCGAAGCGCTGCACCATGGCCTCGAGCAGCCGACGCTGAACCGGATCGTCGTCGACGATGAGAATGCGGGTGGTCATGATCAATGGACTCCTGGCAATGCGCTCCGGGCCGACCGGGGAAAAGGCATCATGCGTTGTGCCGAATTGGTGCAGTCTCGCCGCTCACGCTTAACGGCGGCTTAAGCGCATGCCGGTCGGGCGGGCCGGTTGCGGGGCGGGAGAGGGCAGGCCATATAATTTGTATCGCCGTTTTCTGTTTTTTCCCGCACAGGTTGCATTCCATGGCCCGCGCTGCCACTAAACGTGCCGTCAAGACCGCCAAGCCCGCATCCCGGAAGGCGCCAGCCAGGACCAGCAAGACACATAAGAAGACGAAAAGCCGCGGCCCCGCGCTGGGCGATCTACCGGGCTGGAATCTCGCGGATCTCTATCCCGGCATCGACAGCCCGGAACTGAAGCGCGATCTCGCCCACGTCGCCGCGGAGTGCGTGGCATTCGAGGCCGACTACAAGGGCAAGCTGGCGGAACTCGCGGCCGCGCCCGGCGCGCCGGGTCTGCTCGCCGCGATCAAGCGGTATGAAGCGCTGGATGATGTGCTTGGCCGCATCGGCTCCTATGCCGGCCTGCTCTACGCCACCGACAGCACCGATCCGGTCACCGCCAAATTCTATGGCGACATGAACGAGCGCATCACCGCCGACGTGTCGCATCTCCTGTTCTTCGATCTCGAATTGAACCGGATCGATGACGCCGTGCTCGACGCGGCGATGCGCGATGGACCGGTGGCGCATTACCGGCCGTGGCTCGAGGACGTGCGCAAGGAAAAGCCCTATCAGCTCGAGGATCGCGTCGAGCTTCTGTTTCACGAGAAGTCGGTAACGGGCCGTTCCGCATGGAACCGGCTGTTCGATGAGACCATGGCGTCTCTCCGTTTCAAGGTCGGCGGCAAGGATTTGTCGATCGAGCCGACGCTCAATCTGCTGGCGGATCACAACGGCAAGAAGCGCAAGGCAGCGGCCGAGGCGCTGGTGACGACCTTCAAGGCCAATCTGCGGCCGTTCACGCAGATCACCAACACGCTGGCCAAGGACAAGGAGATTTCCGACCGCTGGCGCGGCTTCGAGGACGTCGCCGATTCACGCCACCTGTCGAACCGCGTCGAGCGCGAGGTGGTCGATGCGCTGGTGGAGAGCGTGCGCGCCGCCTATCCGCGTCTGTCGCACCGCTATTACACCTTGAAGGCCAAATGGTACGGCAGGAAGAAGCTGCCCTATTGGGACCGCAACGCGCCGCTGCCGCAGGCATCGACGAAGCCGGTGCCGTGGGGAGAGGCGCGCGCCACCGTGCTGTCGGCTTATGGCGCGTTCTCGCCGCGCATGGCGGAGATCGCCGACGATTTCTTCGAGAAGCGCTGGATCGACGCGCCGGTGCGCGAAGGCAAGCAGTCCGGTGCCTTCGCGCATCCGACCGTGCCGTCCGCGCATCCCTATGTGATGCTCAACTATCAGGGCAAGACGCGCGACGTGATGACGCTCGCGCATGAGCTCGGTCACGGCGTGCATCAGGTGCTGGCGGCGCCGAACGGCCCGCTGATGGCGCCGACGCCGCTGACGCTGGCGGAGACTGCCAGCGTGTTCGGCGAGATGCTGACATTCAAGAAGCTGCTGGCACAGACCACGGACAAGAAGCAGCGCAAGGCGATGCTCGCGGCCAAGGTCGAGGACATGATCAACACCGTGGTGCGGCAGATCGCGTTCTATACATTCGAGCGCAAGGTCCACACCGAGCGGCGCAAGGGCGAACTCACCACCGAGCAGATCTGTAATTTCTGGATGGAGGTGCAGACCGAAAGCCTCGGCCCGGCGATCGAGCTCAAGCCGGGCTACGAGACCTTCTGGGTCTATATCCCGCACTTCATTCATTCGCCGTTCTACGTCTACGCCTATGCGTTCGGCGATTGCCTGGTGAACTCGCTCTATGCGGTTTATGAGCACGCCGACGACGGCTTCGCCGAGCGTTATCTCGATATGCTCGCCGCCGGCGGCACCAAGCACCACGCCGAGCTGCTCAAGCCGTTCGGCCTCGATGCCCGCGACCCGGCGTTCTGGCAGGGCGGCCTGAGCGTCATCGAGAGGATGATCGGGGAGCTGGAGAAACTTTGAGCCGAAAATCGCCTTTAAGGCCGTTATACGATCTGTTGAACATGGGTCATTTCTGTTATACATTCTGTACAACAGAAGGATGAAAAATATGACCATTCAGAAAAAGGTCGTTCCTAATGCTGAAGGACAGGTCATCGATGTCGTTCAGCTGAAAAAGATAGGTAATTCGACTGGTATGATCCTGTCCAAGGACGTCCTAGCGCGGCTTAACCTGAGTGTCGGCGATAAGTTGTATGCCACGGTCACGCCCGATGGCGGTCTGCGCTTCACGCCGCATGACCCGAAATTCGAGAAGGCGATGGCGGTCGCGCGCCGCGGCATGAAAATCTATCGTAACGCACTAGCCGAACTCGCCAAATGATCGCGTGATGCGATGTCGGAGGATGCCGAGATCGAGTGGCTGACGGTTGAGATGATCGTCGCCATTCATGACGAGCAACTCGCGATTCACGGCGGGCCGAGCGGCATCCGCGACAGTGGTGCGCTCGAATCCGCTCTCGATCGTCCGCGCAATAAATGGGCTTACGAGCAGGCGAAGTTGCCCGAGCTCGCGGCCGCCTATGCTTACGGTATGGCGAAGAACCATCCGTTTGTGGACGGCAACAAAAGAACCGCGCTGCTGGCCTTGTATACCTTCCTCGGCATCAACGATGTGGATTTCGTGGTACCCGAAGCCGATGCGGCCGCGATGATTCTCGCACTCGCCGCCGGCGAAGTGAGCGAGGAAAACCTCACGCGCTGGATTCGCGACAACTGGCCGGCCGACGCGAAGCAGAGCGGCTGATGCGCGCGGTCTGGCTCGAAGCGGCGTTGAACGGGCCATGGGGCCGCGACCGCCAACCGGATATTCCGGTCACGGTGGAGGAGATCGTCGCCGACGGCATCGCCTGCGCGCAGGCGGGCGCGGCGATCATCCATCTGCATGCCTACGACGAAACGACCGGCCGGCAGCACGACGACTGGCAGCTTTATGCGCGCATCATCGACGGCATTCGCGCCGTCTGCGATGCCATCGTCTATCCGACCATTCCAATTGCCGGCTCCGGTTTCGCCGCTGCGTTCGCGCTGACGCCGCAACAGCGGTACGCGCATCTCGGCGAACTCGCGACGCGCGGCCTCGTTGAATGGGCGGTGGTCGATCCCGGCTCGGTCAACATCGCGCGGTTCGACGCGCTGGTGCGGCGCGCGCCGGGCTTCGTCTATCAGAATCCCGACGAGCACACCCTCGAAGGGCTTCGCATCTGCGCCGAACATCATGTGCGGCCGAGCTATGCGATCTACGAACCGGGCTTCACGCGCGCGGGCGCGGCGCTCGCCAAGGCGCATCCCGGCCTGCAACAGCCGGTCTATCGCTTGATGTTCTCCGATCAGTTCGCGTTCGGCTTTCCGCCGCGCGCCACGCATCTCGACGCGCATCTCGCGCTGTTGCGTGGGGTCGCTCCGGCCGCGCCATGGATGATCGCCGGTCTCGGCGTCGATCTGCGCGTGCTCATCCCGGCAGCGGTCGCGCAGGGCGGCCATGTGCGGGTCGGGCTCGAGGACTGGCCGCTCGGCGCGCGCGCGACGAATGCCGCGCTGGTCGCGGAGGCGGCGCGGCTGATCGCCGCGGCGGGCGGTCGGCTTGCCACCGCCACGGAGGTCCGCGCCGCCTGTGCCGCCGCCGATCTGGCGGCGGCTTCGTCCGCCCCTTAGATGTCATCCATGCCCACGGACCGCGATCCCGAAAAGAACCGCCTCACCGCCCGCGCCAAGCGTTATGCACGGGTCGGCGTCAATGTCGGCGGCGTCGCCGCGCGCGTCGCGGCGAAGAAGGCGCTGGGCCGCAAGCCCGATCACGGCCGCGATGCGTTCGATCTCGCGGCGGCGCTCGGCGGCCTGAAGGGGCCGATCATGAAGGTCGCGCAATTGCTCGCGACCATCCCCGATGCGGTGCCGGCGGAATATGCCAACGAATTGATGAAGCTGCAGAGCCAGGCGCCGCCCATGGGCTGGCCTTTCGTGCGCCGGCGCATGGCGGCCGAACTCGGCGCTGACTGGCAAAGCAAATTCAGGAGTTTCGAGCACGAGCCGGCGGCCGCGGCGTCGCTCGGACAGGTGCATCGCGCGACGGCGCTCACCGGCGAGGCTCTGGCCTGCAAGCTGCAATATCCGGACATGCAGTCGGCGGTCGAGGCGGACCTGCAACAACTGTCGTGGCTGTTGAGCCTGCGCCGCCGCTTCGACGGCGCGATCGACACCAGCCAGATCGCCGAGGAGATCGGCGAGCGGCTGCGCGAAGAACTCGACTACCGCCGCGAGGCGAAGCACGCCGCGCTCTATCGTGCGATGCTCAAGGACGAGCCGCGCGTGCGCGTGCCGCAGGCGTGGCCGGACCTCTCGACCGGGCGGCTGCTGACGCTCGACTGGCTCGAGGGGAGGAAGCTGCTCGCCCACAAGGACGATCCGCTGGCGGTGCGCAACCAACTCGCCGAGGCGATGTTCACCGCGTGGTGGCTGCCGTTCAGCCAGTACGGCGTGATCCACGGCGATCCGCATCTCGGCAATTATTCGGTGTTCGACGTGAAGGGAAAGCCGGCCGGGATCAATCTGCTCGATTACGGCTGCATCCGCATCTTCCCGCCGAGCTTCGTCGGCGGCGTGGTCGATCTCTATCATGGACTCGAGCGCGGCGATGACGATCTCATCGTCCATGCCTATGAGACGTGGGGGTTCCGCGATCTGTCGCGCGACCTGATCGACGTGCTCAACATCTGGGCTAAATTCATTTACGGCCCGCTGCTCGACAACCGCACGCGCACCATCGCCGACGGCGTCAAGCCGTCCGAGTACGGGCGGCGCGAAGCGTTCCGCGTGCATCAGGCGCTCAAGCAGAAAGGCCCGGTGACCGTGCCGCGCGAATTCGTGTTCATGGATCGCGCCGCGATCGGCCTCGGCGCGGTTTTCCTCCACCTCGCGGCGGAATTGAATTTCTACGAGCTGTTCAATGCGATGATCGAACGCTTCGACGTGAAAGAGGTCGCCGCGCGCCAGCAGGCGGCGCTCAGGCAGGCGGGACTTTTGCCGCCGGCGCCCGCGCGCGCCAGACGATGACGGCGAGGCCCGCCATCACCAGCGCGATGCCGCTGTAACGCAATGGCGGAAATGCTTCGTCGAACACGATCACCGAAGCGACGATGCCGCTGCACGGCACCAGCAGCGCGAACGGCGTGACGACGGCTGCGGGATATCGCGCCAGCAGATGCCCCCACATGGCGTAGCCGCCGACGGTCGCCAGCGTGCCGAGATAAACCGCCGACAGAATGCCGCGCCAGGACGCGTCCGCCAGCGCCGTCCACAGCGGCGGATCGCCGAGCGCGTGCGACAGCGCGAGAGCGGGCAGCGGCGCCACCAGCGCCATCCAGCTCGTGAGCGACACCATCTCGGCTTTCGGCATCCGTTTGACGACGATGTTGCCGAACGCCCAGCTCAACGCCGCGGCAAGCGTGATCATGAGCGCGGTCAGCGGCAGGTCGGCGCCGCTCGACAGGCCGATCAGCACCAGCCCGGCAAAGGCAATGACGAGGCCCGCTATCTGCCGCCGGGTCGGCTGTTCGCGCAGCAGCAGCGCCGCGAGCACCACGGTGAACGGCGCGCTCATCTGCTGCGTCACCGACGCAAGACCTGGCAGCATGCCTTCGTGGAAGGCCCAGAACAGCAGCAGGAACTGGATCAGGAACCAGAACGCGCCGGCTGAGAGCATCAGCCCCCACGGCACCGCCGGCCGCGGCAGGATCAGCACCGGCAGCGCGGCGATGGCGAATCGCAGCGCGGTGAGTTGCGCCGGCGTGAAGCTGTCGACCCCGTAGCGGGTGGCGATGAAGGAGACGCCCCAGATCACCGAGGTCAGGATCGCGAGCGCGATGTCGCTGGCTTTCATGATACGGGAGACGAGGCCGGGCCTGTGGATGACGCCCGATGTGGACGCCAATCCTTGACTGCCGATCCTTGGCACACGCGCCCAAACGCCGCAAACAACATATTTTCATGGTGCCGATCACCGACGGTGGGGGTGTCGCGGCGTTGCCCTTGGCGCGCAATTGCGCTACCCCTGACCCGATTTCCACCCGATGCTGACGATCCCGGAGCTTGATGATGGCCGACCACGGCACTGTTGAATACGCAACCGCCACCGGCAACGACCTGCCGGCGCATGAGGCTTCCTATGAGGGCTTCATTCGGTTCGCCACCGTGGGGACGATCCACACGATCTGTATCGTGCTGGGCCTCGCCGTCGGCGGCGTCATGGGCCACTGGTTCCTGGCGCTGGTGACGTTCCTGATCGCCATCATCGGCATGATCCCGGCGCTGGCCACCTCCAGCAAGACCCCGAGCATCGTGTCGTTCGTGTTGTGCTTCCTCATCTTCGTGTTCGCCTCGACGATGGCTGCGCCGCACTAATCGTTTCCTGGCTGGGGGTAGGGCGATGCGTATTGCGGTCGCGCGTGAAACGGAAGCCGGTGAACCGCGCGTTGCGGCTACGCCGGACACGGTCAAGAAGTACAAGGCGCTGGGGGCCGACGTCGTCGTCGCGCGCGGCGCCGGTATCGGCTCTGGCATCCTCGATGCCGACTTCGAGGCGGCAGGGGCGACCATTGCCGACAATCCGGCGGCTGACGCCGATGTCGTGCTGAAGGTGCGCCGGCCGACCGACGCCGAGATCAAGGGTTACAAGAAGGGCGCCGTGGTCGTCGCGATCATGGACCCGTATGGCAACGACGCGGCGCTGAAGGCGCTGGCCGATGCCGGCGTCGTCGCCTTCGCCATGGAGTTGATGCCGCGCATCACCCGCGCGCAGTCGATGGACGTGCTGTCGAGCCAGGCGAACCTCGCCGGCTATCGCGCCGTGATCGACGGCGCGGCGGAATACGGCCGTGCGCTGCCGATGATGATGACCGCCGCCGGCACCGTGCCGGCGGCCAAGATCTTCGTCATGGGCGTCGGCGTCGCCGGTCTGCAGGCGATCGCCACCGCGCGCCGCCTCGGCGGTGTCGTCACCGCGACCGACGTGCGCCCGGCGGTGAAGGAGCAGGTGCAGTCGCTCGGCGCCAAGTTCATCGCCGTCGAGGACGACGAGTTCAAGCAGGCCGAGACCGCCGGCGGCTACGCCAAGGAAATGTCGAAAGACTATCAGGCGAAGCAGGCCGCGCTCGTCGCCGAGCACATCAAGAAGCAGGACATCGTCATCACCACCGCGCTGATCCCGGGCCGTCCGGCGCCGAAGCTGGTCAGCGCCGAGATGGTGAAGTCGATGCGCCCCGGTTCGGTGCTGGTCGATCTCGCGGTCGAGCGCGGCGGCAACGTCGAAGGCGCGCGGCTCGGCGAAGTGGTGCTGGTCGACGGCGTGAAGATCGTCGGCCACGCCAACGTGCCGGGCCGGCTCGCGGCGTCGTCATCCGCGCTCTATGCCAAGAACCTGCTGACGTTCCTCGAATCCCTGATCGACAAGAAAGAAAAGCAGCTCGCGATCAACTGGGATGACGAACTGGTCAAGGGCACGGCGCTCACCCGCGATGGCGCGGTGATCCATCCGAATTTCAAGCCGAAGACGGCGGCGTGAACGATGCCGACCGGTCTGACTGTTCTGTCATTCCGGGGCGCTGCGAAGCAGCGAACCCGGAATCCAGAAGCAATATCGAACCTGACGCTGGATTCCGGGTCCGCGCGTTTCACGCGCGTCCCGGAATGACCCGATAGATTGGAGTCAAGTCCATGGACCAGCTTGCCAACGCCGTTGACCCGTTCGTCTTCCGGTTTTCGATTTTCGTGCTGGCGATCTTCGTCGGCTACTACGTGGTCTGGTCGGTGACGCCGGCGCTGCACACGCCGCTGATGTCGGTCACCAACGCGATCTCCTCGGTGATCGTCGTCGGCGCGCTGCTCGCGGTCGGCGTGCCTCTTGCCGCAAACGATCAAGGTCCGATGTGGGCGCGCGGTCTTGGGTTTGTCGCGCTGATCTTCGCCTCGATCAATATTTTCGGCGGCTTCCTGGTCACCCAGCGCATGCTGGCGATGTATCAGAAGAAAAAGAAGTGACGGGGCCATGTTTTTCAAAAGGGGAAATGACGCCGTCATGGCCGGGCTTGTTCCGGCCATCCCGACCGATCAGGCATGCTGCCAGCCTAAGCGGGATCACCGGGCCAAGCCCGGTGATGACAGCGGAGTTTGCGGGGCTATCCAATGAGCGCTGATCTCGTCGCACTGCTTTATCTCGTCGCCGGCGTCCTGTTCATCCTGGCGCTGCGCGGCCTGTCGAGCCCGGTCACAAGCCGGCGCGGCAATTATCTCGGCATGGCCGGCATGACCATCGCCGTGCTGACCACGCTCGGCTCGCATCCGCCGGCCGACGCGCTCGGCTGGGGCCTCGTCGTCGGCGGTCTCGTCATCGGCGGCGGCATCGGCGCGGTGATCGCGCGCAAGGTGCCGATGACCTCGATGCCGGAACTGGTCGCGGCCTTCCACTCGCTGGTCGGCATGGCGGCGGTGCTGGTGGCGGCGGCGGCGTTCTATGCGCCGGGCGCGTTCGGCATCGGCACGCCGGGCCACATCCATCAGGCGAGCCTCATCGAAATGGCGCTCGGCGTCGCCATCGGCGCCTTGACCTTCACCGGCTCGGTGATCGCGTTCCTCAAGCTGTCCGCGCGCATGAGCGGCGCGCCGATCATCCTGCCGGCGCGGCACATCATCAATATCGTGCTGGCGCTCGCGCTGGTGTTCTTCATCTACGGCTTCTACGTCTCGCAGACCCAGCTCGATTTCTGGCTGATCACCGGGCTCGCATTGCTGCTCGGCATCCTCATGATCATCCCGATCGGCGGCGCGGACATGCCGGTCGTGATCTCGATGCTGAACTCGTATTCGGGCTGGGCCGCGGCCGGCATCGGCTTCACGCTCGGCAATTCGGCGCTGATCATCACCGGCGCGCTGGTCGGCTCGTCCGGCGCGATCCTGTCCTACATCATGTGCCACGCGATGAACCGCTCGTTCATCTCCGTGATCCTCGGCGGCTTCGGCGGCGAGACCGCGGCGGCCGGCGGCACGGGGGAGCAGAAGCCGGCCAAGCTCGGCTCGGCCGAAGACGCCGCCTACATCATGAAGAACGCGCAGAAGGTCATCATCGTGCCGGGCTACGGCATGGCGGTGGCGCAGGCGCAGCACGCGGTCCGCGAGCTGGCCGACTCGCTGAAGAAGGAAGGCGTCGAGGTCAAATACGCCATCCACCCGGTGGCGGGCCGCATGCCCGGCCACATGAACGTGCTGCTGGCGGAAGCCAACGTGCCGTATGACGAGGTGTTCGAGCTGGAGGACATCAACTCCGAGTTCGCGCAGACCGATGTCGCCTTCGTCATCGGCGCCAACGACGTCACCAATCCGGCGGCGGAAGACGATAAGTCCTCGCCGATCTACGGCATGCCGGTGTTGCAGGTCTGGAAGGCCGGCACGGTGATGTTCATCAAGCGCTCGCTCGCGTCCGGCTATGCCGGCATCGACAACCCGCTGTTCTATCGCGACAACACGATGATGCTTCTCGGCGACGCCAAGAAGATGACCGAGCAGATCGTCAAGGCGATGTAATGACGGATGATCCGCAGCACGGGGCGGTCCGGTTCACGGCCGCCATCCCGGTGCTGCGGATTTTCTCCGAGGATAAGGCGCGCGAGTTCTATCTCGGCTTCCTCGGGTTCGGCGTCGATTTCGAGCATCGCTTCGGCGACAATTTCCCGCTGTTTCTGCAAATCTCGCGTGGCGGGCTGGTGCTGCAATTGAGCGAGCATCACGGCGACGCGACGCCGGGCGCGCGCGTGCGGATCGTCACGCAGGGCATCGCGGCGCTGCATCGCGAACTCACCGCCAAGGACTATCGCTATGCCAAGCCGGGACTCGAGACGACGCCCTGGGGTTCGCGCGATGTCACGGTGACGGATCCGTTCGGTAACGTGCTCTGCTTCACCGAGCCGGATGCACAGGGATGATCCCGCCGCATCGCTGGCCGGTCCATGGACATTTGCCGGTTGAGCGGCAACACTCGACAGGGGCGCCGCGAAACGCGCGCGTCGCATGATCGTTTCCCGGCGTGTCGTTCGGCGCGCCATCGACAGACGAGGGGGAGAGAACCATGGCGGACAACAAGCGCAAGCGCGGCGGAGCCGACAAGCGGCTGATCTCGCTGAGCGAGGCTTACGAGGTCCATTACTGGTCGCGGAAATTCAAGGTCACGCCGGCGAAGCTGCGCGCGGCCGTGAAGCGCGTCGGCCACTCGGCGAGGGCTGTTGAGGCCTATCTCGCCGAACTGGCGCACAAGGCCCGCGACCGCGCGCGGATCTCGCTAAAACAGGCCTACGAGGTCCGCTACTGGTCGAAGAAATTCGACGTGACGCCGACCGTGCTGTCGGCCGCGGTCGAGGCTGTGGGGCATTCGTCGAAAGCCGTCGCCGCTTATCTCGGCATTGGCGGCACGCGCAAGAAGAAGCGCAAGGCCAAAGCGAAGAAGGTTGCGGTGAGGCGAAAGAGCGCCGCGCGCAAAACCACCCGAAAGGCTGCGAAGAAAAAGACCGCCAAGAAGAAGACCGCCAAGAAGAAGACCGCAAAGAAAAAGACCCGCGCCGCCCGGCGCTGATCGTTTTATGTCTGATCGCGGCGCGTGGGCCTGGCCTGCGCGCCGCTTTCTTTTGCGCGTGTTACCGGACTGTAAGGCAACCGCAAAGCGGTCCCGCGCGTTATCAGGCGGGGCGATGTCCATCCGGAGATCGCAGCATGTCCGATCCACTTCGCAACTTTGGCATCATTGGGCTCGGCAAGATGGGCGCGGGCCTTGCCGCCAATGCGCTCGCGCACGGGTTCGGCGTCGTCGGCCTCGATGCCCGTCCCATCGCCGATGCGCTGATCGCGCAGGGTGTCCGGCCGGCGAAGAATCTGGCCGATCTCGCGGCGCTGCTGCCGTCGCCGCGCGTCGTCATGCTCTATGTGCCGGCCGGCCCCCCGGTCGATCAATTGCTCGACCAACTGGCGGAGGTGTTCTCGCCGGGCGATATCGTTGCCGACGGTGGAAACTCCTATTGGGGCGATTCCATTCGCCGCCATGCGCGGCTGAAAGCGAAGGGGTTGCACTTCATCGACGCCGGCACGTCGGGCGGGCCGGGCGGCGCGCGCGATGGCGCCTGCTTCATGATTGGCGGCGAGGCGGAGCCGGTGGCGCGCGTCGAGCCGTTGCTGCGCACGCTCGCGGTCGAGGGCGGCTATGTCCATGCCGGGCCGCCGGGGGCGGGGCATTTCGTCAAGCTGGTGCATAACGGCATCGAGTTCGGCATGCTGCAGGCGATCGGCGAGGGCATGTCCCTGCTGGCGCGTTATCGCGATCCGCTCCCGGTCGACGCCGTCCTCCAATGCTGGAACCACGGTTCGGTGATCCGCTCCTGGCTGATCGAGCTGATGCAGCAGATGTATGCCGCGCAGGGCGGGCTCGCCGCGACGCCGTCCTACGTGGAGGACACCGGCGAGGTGAACTGGCTGGTCGACGACGCCTTGCACATGGAGGTGCCGATCCCTGTCATCACCCAGGCGGTGGTGCAGCTCATCGCCTCGCGCGATGCCGACAGCGATGCGTCGCGGGCTGTAAGCTTGATGCGGCATGGTTTCGGCGGCCACCCGTTCGGCCCCGATGCCGGCATTGCTCATGAGCGGCACACCGGCCGGATCGGCGGCTTTGTGAACGGCGGGCGCGCACCGTGAGCGGATGCGTTCGACATTCATCCCGGCGTACGGCTGAGGATTTCGCGCAGCTTCGGCACCGCAAATCCGTGGCTCGCATGCACGCGGATGATCGGCGGATCGCCGGCGAGGAACGGGTTGAGTTCGCTCGCCCGCTGTTGCGACAGGTTTTCCAGCTGCGGAACGGTGTGGATCAACACCTATGGCTATACGGATATTCGGCTGCCGTGGGGCGGCGCGCGTGATTCAGGCTTTGGCCGAGAACACGGTGACGCGGCGATCGAGAATTTCACCGAGCCGAAAGCGGTGTGGATGAATCTCAGCGCGTGACCGGCGCGGAGCAGACGCCCACAAACAAAAACGCGAGCCGGGCGGCTCGCGTTTTTTAATTCAGACTATGACGAGGTCGATCAGCGGCCGCCGCCGCCGCCGAAACCGCCAGTGCGGGGCGCGCCGGCACCCGGGCCACCACGGCCCGGACCGCCACGACCGCCGGCCGCCGCGCCGAACGCCGGCTTCGGCTTCATCGGCAGCAGACCTTCGCGCTGCAGCTTCTTGCGGGCGAGCTTGCGCGCGCGGCGGATCGCTTCCGCCTTCTCGCGTGCCTTCTTCTCGGACGGCTTCTCGAAATGTCCGCGCAGCTTCATCTCGCGGAAAATGCCCTCGCGCTGCATCTTCTTCTTGAGCGCCTTGAGAGCCTGATCGACGTTGTTGTCACGAACGAGAACTTGCACCTGTGCTCCTTGCTCCGGTCGTTTGGACTTCGGATTGATCGGGACGGAGGTCCACTGGACCCGATCCCGGGAAAATACAGACGGGAACGGCCGCGAAAGCGGCAGTTTCCGAGTGCGGCGGCTGTAGCAGATCGGGATTCAAGAGTCCATCGGTCCTTGCCCGTCGAACCCGGCATTGGGGCGGTTCAGGCGGGGAAAATCCGGGTGATATGGCCCATTTTCCGGCCCGGCCGGGCCTCACCCTTGCGGTAGAGGTGGACACAGGCGCCCGGAACACCGAGCCAGCGGGCAGCATCCTCCGCCTCGACCCCGATCAGGTTGAGCATCTCGACCCGGCCGTGGCGGACCGGCTGCCCCAGAGTCCAGCCGGCGACCGCCCGGATATGCTGCTCGAACTGCGAGACGGTGGCCCCGTCGAGGGTCCAGTGGCCGGAATTGTGCACCCGGGGGGCGATCTCGTTGACCACCACGGTCTCGCCGGCTCCGTCGCGGACCGCGAACATCTCCACCCCCAGCACGCCCACATAATCGAAGGCGGTGGCGATCCGCTCGGCGATCCACCGCGCCTCCTGCTCCAGCGCCGCCGAGGCGGTGGCCGGGACGATGGAGCGGCGCAGGATGTGGTCGCGGTGCTCGTTCTCGGTCAGGTCGAAACAGACCACGCTGCCGTCGGCGCCGCGCGCGGCGACCACCGACACCTCGCGCTCGAACCGCACGAAGCCTTCGAGAATGCAGGGCACGCCGCCGAGCGCGACGAACGCGGCCGCCGCGTCGTCGTTCGGGCCGATCATCCGCTGACCCTTGCCGTCATAGCCGAGGCGGCGGGTTTTCAGCACCGCCGGGCGGCCGAGCGCGGCCACCGCCGCTTGTGCATCAGCGGCGCTGTCTACGGCGCGAAACGGCGCGGTGGCGATGCCGAGCGCGGCGACGGCCTGTTTCTCGATCAGCCGGTCCTGGGTTTTCGCCAGTACCTGCGGGTCGGGCCGCACCTGCCGGTGCGCGGCGAGCACGGCGGCGGTTTGCGCCGGCACATTCTCGAATTCGTAGGTGACGACATCGACCGCTTCGGCGAAGCGCGCCAAGGCGGCCTCGTCCTCATAGGCCGCGATGGTCACCGCGTCGGCGACGTCGAAGGCGCAGGAATCCGCTTCCGGCGAATAGATGTGGCAGCGGAAGCCGAGCCGCGCCGCCGCCATGGCCAGCATGCGGCCGAGCTGGCCGCCGCCGAGGATGCCAATGGTTGATTCAGGTTTCAGCCCGCGCATCGTCCGGTCATTTCTCGTTTTTCGGGCGTTTGCCGACGGCTGCGGTCTGGCGGGCGCGGAAGGCGTCGAGGCGCTTGGCCACCCGCGCGTCGGTGAGCGACAGCACGGAGGCGGCAAGCAGCGCCGCGTTGATCGCGCCCGGTTTGCCGATCGCCAGCGTTCCGACCGGGATACCGGCCGGCATCTGCAGGATCGACATGACGCTATCCTGCCCGCCGAGCGCGGCGGTGTGCATCGGCACGCCGAACACCGGCAGCGAGGTCATCGAGGCGGTCATGCCCGGCAGGTGCGCCGCGCCGCCGGCCCCGGCGATGATCACCTTGTAGCCCTTGCGGCGCGCGGACCTGGCGAAACTGTAGAGCCGCTGCGGCGTGCGGTGCGCGGAGACGATCAGCGCCTCATAGGCGAGGCCGAGATCGTCGAGCGTCTGTGCGGCATGCTGCATGGTCGCCCAGTCCGACTGGCTTCCCATGATGATCGCGATCGGCGTGGTGGCCATTGGTCCCCCGGGGATTCGGGCCATTGCCTAGTGCGGAATCCGCCCGAAAGGAAGGGCCGAATGTACCGGTTTCGGCGGCGGTGGAACAAGCGGCTGTATCGCCGCCCACAGGTCATGCGCGCGATGCCTGCTTGGGACTACACTCGCGGCGAAACACGAATCGGATGCCGTCATCGAGGTCATGACCGACCACCCTCCCGACACACTGGACGAACTTCGGGCCGAGAATGCCCGGTTGCAGCGGGAGCTCGCGGCGGCGGCGGCGCGCATCGCCGACCTGGAATTCCGCGCCGAGATCGACGCGCTCACCGACGTGCGCAACCGCCAGGGTTTCGAACGCGAGCTTAAGCGCTCGCTCGCCTATATCGCGCGTTACGACACCTCGGCGGTGCTGCTCTATCTCGACCTCGACGGCTTCAAGGCGGTGAACGACGGCCACGGTCATGCCGCCGGCGACGCTGTGCTGCGCGCGGTCGCCGGCACGCTCACCCGTCATGTGCGCGCCTCCGATGTGGTGGCGCGGCTTGCCGGCGACGAATTCGCGGTGCTGATGTGGAACGCCGACGTGCATCAGGCCGAGGCGAAGGGGCACGAGCTAGAACGGCGCATCGCCGAGCTCGATCATCCGGCGGCGCGGGCCGCGCGGCTCGGCGTGTCGGCCGGCGTCGTGCCGCTCAAGGCGGATTTGACCGCGTCGCAGATACTCGATGCCGCCGACCGCGCCATGTATGCGCGCAAGCGCGCGCGCAAGGCCGAGCCGCGCTAGCTTTGCGTGCGGTTTTTTTTGTCGCGTTTTTCTTCACGCGAACCGGTCACCAGTTCGCCCGAAAACGCTCGGCTCATGCGATGATGTCCGGCGTCAGCTGGTCTTCGATGTGACCGATGCGGTCTTTCAGACCGAGTTTGCGCTTTTTCAGCCGCTGTACCTGCAGCACATCGCAGCCGGGCGCATCCTGCAGCGCGTGGATCGCCGCATCGAGATCGCGGTGCTCCTGCTGGAGCCGGTCCAGCAAAATCCGCAATTCATCCTGTTGATTGGTCTCGTTGTCGTTCGACGCCGCCAAAGCAACGCTCCGCGCTTGCGGCATATCCCCCGGGTGTCGCCGCGCAACTTGTTGGCGATTATCGCTTTTTTTCGGAACTCGTTCAAGCGCCGCTAAGGTTTACAATCCGTAAAGCAGATGTGTTCGCCGCGAGTTCCGGTGCGGCGGAATGCGAGTCGACAGCCGCACGGTTTGGAGTAGACTCATCATGTTGGAGTCACAGATCGAGGAGACATGTTGATGTCGATGCAGTCGCATCTCGTTGAACTCGAAAAGCGGCACCGGGCCTTGGAAGATCAGCTTCACGAGGTCCTCAATCATCCCGGTGCCGACGATCTCGAAATTGCCGAGATCAAGCGCAAGAAACTCATCATCAAAGACGAGATTACGCGCCTGAAGCATTGATCGGGCGATTGTCTTCTTCCACTTCCCATTGAAGCCTGCGACACCGCCGCTCGCTCCTGCGACGCGGCGGATTGCGGCTCCCGCGATTCGCTGAAATCGCCGACGGGCCTGGCGTTGGAACTTGCCTGTGCACGGCCGGAATTTGGCCCAATCGCGACGGCATAACACCCGGCGGCGGACGCCGCCGGGGGCGTCGAGCAGCTTTTGCGCGCTTTCCCGCCGGTACACCGGAAGGTAAGTTGCCTGCATGACTCGTTTGCCCCGACGGCCCAATGTTCGGCTGTATTATCTGCTGATTGTGACGGCCATCCTCGTTCCCGCGGCGATTTTCGCGGTGGCGGCTTACTACAACCGGCTCGACGTGATGCGCGACGGGCGTGAGTCGGTCGTGCGCACGGCGACGGTGATGCACGAGCATGCGCGCAAGGTGTTCGACAGCGTCGGCCTGCTGCTCGACCGTGTCGACGACCGGGTGGTCGGACATCCCGATGACGACATCGCCCAGCCCGAGGTCAGCGCATTCCTGGCGCGCCTGACGCACCGGTTCGATCAGGTCGCTTCGATCTGGATCGCCGATGCGACCGGCAAGGTGCTGGCCGGCAGCCAGGATTGGATCCGCGACGCCGGGATCGCGGGGCGCGATTTCTTCGAAATCCAGAAGGAAAAGGACGCCGGCAACTATATCAGCAAGCCGTTTATTGGCCGGGCCACCCAGGTGCCGTCTTTCGCCGTGAGCCGGCGGCGGTCTTCGCCCGACGGCCGTTTCATCGGCACGCTGCATGTGTCGCTCAAGCCCGGCTATTTCGAGGAGTTCTTCCGCGAGGCGGCTCCGGCGGAGAGCCATGTGGCGTCGCTGTTGCGCGAAGACGGCGTTTATCTCGCCCGCGATCCCGAACTCGATACGTCGGTGACGCTCGGACCCGATACGCCGTTTCGCCGCGCGATCGCGGACGCCGACAGCGGAACGTTCGATGTGCGCTCGATCTACGACAATCGCGACCGCTTCTATGCCTTCAAGAAAGTCGCGCCATACCCGGTATATGTGTCGTTCGGCCTCGACCAGCAGGTGCTGACCAACCGCTGGTATCGGCATCTGCAACTGTTCGGCGCGATGCTCGCGGTGGCGTCGCTGATCCTGCTCTATGTGTCGTGGCTCGCGCTGCGCCATGCCCGCAACGAACAGCGCGTGCTGGTGCAGCTGCAGGATGAGATCGACCAGCGTGAGGCGGCCGAACAGAAATTACGCCGCGCGCAGCGCCTCGAGGCGATCGGCCAGATCACCGGCGGCATCGCCCATGACTTCAACAATCTGCTGATGGTGATCAGCGGCAATGCGGAGCGGTTGCGCCGCTTCGTCTCCGGGCAGAAGCCGGAGCGCTATGTCGGCGCGATCGAAACCGCGTCGCGCCGCGGCGAGCGGCTGACGCGCCAGCTGCTGGCGTTCTCGCGGCAGCAGACCGTGTCGCCGGTGGTGCTGCGGCTCGACGAACTGCTGCCGAAATTCCCGGAAATGCTGCAAAGCTCGTTGCGCGGCGACATCGAGATCCGCATCGACGTCGCGCCGAACCTGTGGCCGGTGAAGGCCGATCCGGGCGAACTCGAACTCGCTCTGCTCAATCTCGCGGTCAATGCGCACGACGCGATGCCGGAGGGCGGCAAGCTCACCATGGCCGCGCGCAATGTGACGCTGGTGGATTCGGCGACCACCGAACATCTGCAGGGCGATTTCGTCGCTGTGTCGGTGAAGGATACCGGTGTCGGCATTCCGCCCGACGTGCTGCCGAAGATCTTCGAGCCGTTCTTCACCACCAAGGAAGTCGGCAAGGGCACTGGCCTCGGCCTCAGCCAGGTCTACGGCTTCGCGCATCAGGCCGGCGGCGGCGCGACCGTCACGTCGACGGTGGGGCAGGGCACGACCTTTACCATCTATCTGCCGCGCACCACGGAGCCGGTGACGGCCAGTGAAGAAGCTGAGGTCGTCGTGCCGGAGCGCGGCGACGGGACGATCCTGTTCGTCGAGGACAACAAGGATATCGCCGACGTCACCAAGACCAATCTCGAAGAGCTTGGCTATCGGGTGATCGCGGTGCCGAATGCCGACACGGCGATGGAAATCCTCAAGGCCAATGCGGAGATCGATCTGGTGTTCTCCGACATCGTCATGCCCGGTCGGCTCGACGGCGTCGATCTGGCGCGCGAGATGCGCACGGTGCGGCCCGATCTTCCGGTGATCCTGACCACCGGCTACAGCACCGCGGCGCAGGCGGCGGCGCCCGAAGGCTTCACGATCCTGCCGAAGCCGTACCAACTCCACAAATTGCATCAGACCCTGATGTCGGCGCTGCGCCAGCGTCGCGCGGCGGCTCTTGTGGCCGCGGAAGAGGCGGCGCAGGTGGCGACGCGTTCCGCCGCGCGGGCGGACACGACGCAGCCGGTGAAATGACATTGATGACGATGACGAGACTGTTCGCGCTGCTGGCGCTCGCGATGATGGTGCTGCCGGAGAGGCCGGCCGTGGCGCAGGATATCCGCGGGCTGGAGATCTGCACCGCCGAGAAGCAGATGGATCGGCGCACCAGTTGTCTGCAGAGCAACGTGCAATTCCTGCAGCAGACGCTGACGCGCGTGACGCGGGAATCGCAGGAGAAGCTTGCCGTCGCCAGCCGCGAGCTTGCGGCGCATCAGGCCGACATCGCGGCGCTGAAGGTGGAGATGGCCGCGCTGCGCGCCGAACTTGCGGCGCTGAAGAAAGCGCCGCCGGCCGGCGGGAAGAAGTAGAGGTCCCGATTTCTCGCCGCGTCATGCTGGCAATTGTTGCGGGCAACCAAGCCTGTGGTGCCGCAAAGAAGCAAGTCGTGGATGCGCGGGTCAAGCCGACCCATGACGTGGAGAGAGGCGTGCACAACCTCCCTCCGCCTCATCCTGAGGAGGCCGCGGAGCGGCCGTCTCGAAGGACGAGGCGGCCACAGCAGCGCGCCTGCCCATATTCTTTTGACGCAATCCTGCGGATTGCTTCTGGTTCGAGACGCATCGCTGACGCGATGCCTCACCATGAGACTGCGAGAGAGAGAGACGTCTCTCTCCCCACGGCATCACCGGGCCGTTCTGAGAACGGCGTTCTTACGAACGCCTATGTCCCGGTGATCCCGGCAAGGCGGACACCGTGCCGGTCTAAGCGGGGTGCGCCCGTCAGGGCGCCGTCGATATGGCGAAAGATCTCAATAATGCGGCGGTGGCGGCTCGCTGCCGGGCGGGGCGGCGATCTGGGCGGCGGTCTGCCGCACCGTTTCGGCGAGCCGCGTCACCTCGCGTGTCAGGCCGTCGATCTGTGCCCACTGGGCGGCGACCACGCCGTTCAATTCCTCCAGCGCGCGCTCCTGATGCGCCACCTGCATCTCCAGCGTTTCGATGCGTTCGCGCAGCGCGTTCTCGTTGCTCATGCCGATGCTTTCGCGAGGTCGCGCGCCATGTCGCGCAGCTTGAACTTCTGGATCTTGCCGGTGGACGTTTTCGGGATCGTGTCGAACACGATGGTGCGCGGGCATTTGTAGGACGCGAGATTCTGCCGGCACCACTGCATGAGTTCGTCGGCTGTCGCCTCTGCGCCCGGCTTGAGTTCGACGAAGGCGCACGGCGTCTCGCCCCATTTCTCGTCCGGCTTCGCCACGACGGCGGCAGCGGCGACGGCCGGATGCTTGTACAGCGCATCCTCCACCTCGATCGACGAGATGTTCTCGCCGCCGGAGATGATGATGTCCTTGGAGCGGTCCTTGAGCTGGATATAACCGTCCGGGTGCATCACGCCGAGATCGCCGGTGTGGAACCAGCCGCCGGCGAACGCTTTTTCGCTGGCGCTCGGATTTTTCAGATAGCCTTTCATGACGACGTTGCCGCGCATCATCACTTCGCCCATGGCGATGCCGTCGCGCGGCACCGGATGCAGGGTGTCGGGATCGAGCACGTCGAGCGCTTCCAGCACCGGATAGCGCACGCCCTGGCGCGATTTCAGCGCCGCCTGTTCGGCGGGCGTAAGCTTGTCCCACGCATCGTGCCAGTCGTTGACGACGGCCGGGCCGTAGCATTCGGTGAGGCCGTAAACATGCGTGACGTTGAAGCCCGCGCTCTTCATCGCCGCCAGCACTGCTTCCGGCGGCGGCGCGGCGGCGGTGGCGAAGTTCACCACATGCGGCAGCGGTTTCTTCTCGTTGTCCGGCGCATTGAGCAGCGTCGACATGACGATCGGCGCGCCGCACAGATGCGTCACCTTCTCGCGCGCGATCGCGTCATACATAGCCGGCGCGCGGACCCAGCGCAGGCAAACGTGGGTGCCGGCGACGATCGACAGCGTCCACGGGAAGCACCAGCCGTCGCAGTGGAACATCGGCAAGGTCCACAGATAGACCGGATGCCGGCCCATGCCGCAGGTGATGACGTTGCCCATCGCAAGGAGATGCGCGCCACGATGATGATAGACCACGCCCTTGGGATCGCCGGTGGTGCCGGACGTGTAGTTGAGCGTGATCGCGTCCCATTCGTCGTCCGGCATCAGCCATGCAAAAGCCGGATCGCCTTGCGCGATAAAATTCTCGTATTCGATGGCGCCGAGACGCTCGCCACGATCGCCATTCTGACCCGTATATTCGGGATCGTCGTAGTCGATGATCAGCGGCTTCACTTTCGCGGCCGCGAGCGCATCCTTCATCACCTTGGAATATTCGCGGTCGACGATCAGCACCTTGGTTTCGGCATGATCGAGGGTGAAGGCGAGGATCGCCGCGTCGAGCCGGGTGTTGAGCGAGTTGAGCACCGCGCCGCACATGGGCACGCCGTAATGCGCCTCCAGCATCGCCGGCGTGTTCGCGAGCATCACCGACACGGTATCGCCGCGGCCGATGCTGCGCTGCGCCAGCGCGGAGGCGAGCCGCCGGGAGCGCGCATAGAAATCGCGGTAGCTGCGCCGCAGCGCGCCGTGGACGATGGCGGTGTGATCCGGATAGACGGATGCCGCGCGCTCGAGAAAGCCGAGCGGCGTCAGCGGCTGGAAATTCGCCGGATTGCGGTCGAGGTCGGTATCGTAAGGCGAGGGTGCCCGCGTGGTGGCCATTTCAGTCTCCCAGGAAGAGAGCAAATTAGCCGCCGTCTACCGGGTTGTCATCGTCGGCCTGCGTCAGCGCAGCAGATGGCTCAGACCCTGCCACAGCATGATGCTGCCGAGAATGAACAGCAGGATATAGGTGATCTGGTAGAACAGTTTGGTCGGCATCACGCGGATCAGCCAGATGCCGGCGAAATTCGCCAGCACCGCGACCGGGATCAGCAGCATGGAGGTGACGAAATTCGCGCCCGAGAACTGGGCCAGCGCCACGTAGGGGATCACTTTCATCACATTGATGAGGGCAAAGAAAATCGTCACGGTGCCGACGAACACCATTTTCGGCATCTGCAGCGGCAGCACATAGACCTGGAACGGCGGGCCGCCGCCCTGGCTGGCGAACGAGGCGAAGCCCGACACCGCGCCCCAGAACACGCCCGGCACGATCCTTTGCGGCTTCGGCTCGACCGCCGCGCGACGCAGCCAGACACTGAGCACGAAGGCGAGCGCCACGACGCCGATCAGGATACGGATCGCGTCGTCGGACACATAGGCGGCGAACAGCCAGCCGAGCAGGATGCCGATCAGGCCGCCCGGCAGCATGATCTTCAGGGTCTCGGCGCTCCACTCGCGGCGATAGACATAAGCCGAAAGCGCGTCCTGCGTCAGGAGGATCGGCAGCAGCAGCGCCGCCGCCTCGAGCGGCGGCAGATAAAGCGCCATCAGCGGCGTCGCTGCCGTGCCGACGCCGGACAGACCGCCCTTGGCGAGGCCGAGGAAAATCACCGCCGGAATCGCGGCCGCGTAGAACAGCGGATCGGACAGATACGGGGCCACGCGGGGTCATCCGAAAGGAGGGGCCGGACCTATAGCCGCGCCCTTTGCAAAAAGCGACATCGCGCGACACAATTCAGCCCAGCAGGAAACGGGCAATGCCCTGAGGGTCGGCAGGGCTGAGGAGGTTACGATCATGGACGCCACCACCAGCCGCTATGCCGAAACCTACGCGCGCGCGGTGCGCGATCCGGAAGGATTCTGGGCCGAGGCGGCGCAGGCCATCGACTGGTACGAGCCGGCGAAAAAGGTGTTCGACGTCGGCCAGGGCATCTACGGCCGCTGGTATGCCGGCGCGGTCTGCAACACATGTTACAACGCGCTCGACCGGCATGTGGCGAACGGGCGCGCCAACCAGACGGCGCTGATCCACGATTCCGCCTTCACCGGTCTTGTCAGCAGCTACAGCTATGCGGAACTGCTCGCCGAGGTAAAGACGCTGGCCGCCGTGCTGCAGGACTTCGGCGTCGGCAAGGGCGACCGTGTCATCATCTATATGCCGATGGTGGCGGAAGCGATCATGGGCATGCTCGCCTGCGCGCGCATCGGCGCGGTGCATTCCGTGGTGTTCGGCGGCTTCGCGGCCAAGGAACTGGCGACGCGCATCGACGACAGCGCGCCGAAGGTGATCCTGTCGGCGAGTTGCGGGCTCGAGCCCGGCCGCATCGTCCATTACAAGCCGTTGCTCGACGACGCGATCAAACTCGCCAAGGCGAAGCCCGCCGCATGCCTCATCCTGCAGCGTCAGCAGGCGCCGTGCGATCTCATCGCCGGCCGCGATCACGACTGGATGGAGCTGCGCGGCAAAGCGCGCGCGGCCGGAAAGTCCGCCGATTGCGTTCCCGTGCTCGCGACCGATCCGCTCTACATTCTCTACACGTCGGGCACGACCGGCATTCCGAAGGGCGTGGTGCGTGACAATGGCGGCCACATGGTCGCGCTGCACTGGTCGATGTTCAATCTCTACGGCGTCAAGCCGGGCGAGGTCTGGTGGTGCGGCTCCGACATCGGCTGGGTGGTCGGCCACAGCTACATCGTCTACGGCCCGCTGCTGCAGGGCGCGACCTCGGTGATGTATGAGGGCAAGCCGGTCGGCACGCCGGATGCCGGCGCGTTCTGGCGCGTGATCTCGCAACACGGCGCGGTCGCGTTCTTCACCGCGCCGACCGCGTTTCGCGCCATCAAGAAGGAAGACCCGGACGGCAAGCTGATCGGCAACTACGATCTGTCGAAATTCCGCACCCTGTTCCTCGCCGGCGAACGCGCCGATCCGCCGACGCTGGAATGGGCCGAGCAGAAATTGAAACGGCCGGTGATCGATCACTGGTGGCAGACGGAAACCGGCTGGTGCATCGCCGGCAATCCGGTCGGTCTCGGCCAGTTGCCGGTGAAGCACGGCTCGCCGTCGGTGCCGATGCCCGGTTACATCGTCGATGTGGTCGACGAGGCGACCAAGCCGGTAAAGACCGGCGCCATGGGCTCGATCGTCATCAAGCTGCCGATGCCGCCCGGCTGCCTGCCGACGCTGTGGCAGAACGATGCGCGCTTCAAGGAAGCCTATCTCACCGAGTTTCCCGGCTACTACAAAACGTCGGACGCGGGATACAAGGACGAGGACGGCTATATCTTCGTCATGGGTCGCACCGACGACATCATCAACGTCGCCGGCCATCGGCTCTCCACGGGCGGCATGGAGGAGGTGCTGGCGTCGCATCCCGACGTCGCGGAATGCGCGGTGCTCGGCATCGCCGATCAACTCAAGGGCGAGGTGCCGTGCGGCTTCGTCGTGCTGAAAGCCGGCGTCACCAAATCGCCGGCCGAGGTGGAGAAGGAAATTGTCGCGCTGGTACGTGACAGGATCGGTCCGGTCGCAGCGTTCAAGCTGGCGATCACCGTGCCGCGGCTGCCCAAGACGCGCTCCGGCAAGATCCTGCGCGGCACCATCAAGAAAATGGCTGACGGCGAAACGTGGACCATGCCGGCAACGATCGAGGATCCGAAGGCGCTCGACGAGATCGGCGCCGCGCTGAAGCAGAAAGGTGTCGGACCATCCTGAGGCTTACGTCGCAGCGGCGTGCTCGTCGCGGCTCGCGATCACGCCGATCCGGCGTGCGCCTTGCCACAACTCCACCGGATTGGCGGCAGCGAAATCCTCGGCGCGGCGCACCGCGCTTGCATCATCTGTTGCTTCGAATTCTTCCGAGCCTTTGAAGTGGCCGTCCTGGCCAACGATATATGCGCGATAGCCCGCCATGGTCATTTCTCCGTCGCAAGCCGGAAGGAACGTATTCCCGTACCAGCGCCCAAGGAGTTGCGTGCTGATGATGGATAGATTCTATGACGGCCGCGCGACGGCGTCGCTGTCAAATGACATGATCAAATGGAATTGATGCGCAAGGCAACCGCGTGCACCTATTGCGCGAATTCGCGGAAATCTTTCACCATATCTCAACGTTGATGCTCAGAAGTCTTTGATATCGAGGCCAGAATGTCCGGCCTTATAAGGGATTTTCAGCGGTGATGGTTATCCCTGCGGTGAAGATAGCCGCTGCAATTCGCCGAAATCGAATTAACTGGCAGACATGACGAAGGGGCCACGTCGGCAATTGCCGGCGTGGCCCGATCTCCGCAGGCTACCGATCAGTTGGTGGTGCACACCTTGACGGTCTTCATACCGGCTTCCGCTTCGGTGCGGGTCTTGTAGACCTTGCCGCTGTCGCCGACGACGACGGTCGTGGTGGTGGTTGGCTTCTTGTCGACGATTGTGCACTTCTTCGTCTTCACGTCCTGCACCACGTAGAACTCTGTGCTTTGCGCGAAGGCCGGCGCGGCAACGGCGATGGTGAGTACGAGGGCGGCGAGAGTGGTCTTCATGGCTGTTCCTCCTGGATGTTGATAGCCGGAGAAACAACAGCGAGCGCGCCGCGCGCGTTCCGCTTTTTATCGTGGACAGATGTTCAGCATGATGAAGCGGCGTTCAGGGAGGAACACGCGCGGATCAAGCGACCTCACGACGTGGCGTGAGCGACCACGTCTCCCACGCGGCGACGATGATCAGCGTGACGGTCGCCAGCGTGCACAGTGTCAGTGGTTCGAGCCGCGCTCCGACCCATGCGAGCACGGCGAGCAGCGCCAAACCGGCCATGTGCGACAGCGGCATGCGATTGTAGATCGCATGCTTGAACATCGCGTTGCCGATCAGATACAGCGCCGGCCCGCCGACGGCGGCGATCATGAGCTTTGTGTCGCTATGGCCGGTCGGATGCGCCAACACCAGTTCGTCGGCGACCGCGCAGACGATGATCCCGGCGATGATCGGGATGTGCAGATAGGTGTAAGCGAGCCGCGCCAGCCGGCCGGGGTCTTGCGCGTGTTCGATGGTGTGCGCGGCGCGCTCCGCGCCGATGTTGAAATAGATCCACCACATGGCGACGCTGCCGATGAAGGCCTGCGTGAAGGCGGCGATGGTCATTGCATTCCAGTCATGGGTGGAAAAGGTTGCGCCGGTGATCAGGACGCTTTCGCCGAGCGCGATGATGACGAACAGGCCGCAACGCTCGGCAAGGTGGCCGCCTTCCACGTCCCAGTCGGCCAGCGTCGAGCGGCCGAGGCCGGGGACGAAGAAGAAGAAAATCGGCCCGACGCTGTCGATCGCCAGCGCGATCAGCCACAGCAGAAGCCGCGTGTGCGGTTCGCAAAGCCCGCCGGCGATCCAGAACACCAGCGCCACGGCGTGCCATGTGAAGATGCGCTGAAAGTTGCGGAAATTACCGCGGTTATGGCGCCGCAAGCTCCACAGCATGAACAGGTCGCGTACCAGCTGCATCGCCGCGAAGCCGAGCGCGAAGGCGAGCCCGCGCGTTTCGAAGGCTTTCGGGATCGATGTCGACATCACGAGGCCGGCGAGCATCAGCACGAACAGCATCACGCGGACAACGACCTGGTCGGGGTCGACCCAGTTGGTCACCCACGAGGCATTGATCCATGCCCACCAGACGGCGAAGAACAGCACCAGCACTTCCAGCAGGCCGAGCGGCGTGAAGTGCTCCAGCAGGGTGTGCGAG
>JAEWJH010000089.1 GCA_023386635.1 Pseudomonadota bacterium | reverse complement strand
ACCCTGCCCTACGATGTTCTCGTGCTGGCGACCGGCGGGGCGGCGCGTGCGTTACCGTCGCTGCCGGCCGATGGCCGCCGTGTCTTCGTCCTGCGCACGCTCGACGACGCGCGCGCCATCGATCGTGCTTCACGAATGGCACGCAACGCGCTGGTGCTCGGCGGCGGCTGGCTCGGCCTTGAATCCGCTGCGGCGCTGCGCGGCCACGGCTGTGAGGTGACCCTGCTTGAAGCTGCGGACCGACTTTGCGCCCGCTCGGTGCCGGCCGAGATCAGCGTTTACCTCCACGACTTGCACAGCGGTCACGGCGTACAGCTCATCACCGGCGCGACCGCTGTCATCGCAGCGTCGCCCGATGGCATCACCGCGCGATGGAATGGTACAGCCGCGACCTTCGATATGGCCGTGGTCGCCATCGGTCTGACGCCGCACGACGCGCTCGCGCGCAACGCCGGCCTCGCCTGTCAGGACGGCATTCTCACCGACGATTTCGGTCGCACCGACGATCCCGCCATTTTTGCTATCGGCGATGTCGGGCGCATCCGCATCGGCAACCAGACGCAACGGCTGGAAAGCTGGAAGCACGCGATCGCGCAGGGCCGCCGCGCAGCGCAAGCCATCTGCGGCGCGCCAGTGTCTGCGCCGGAAGCGCCATGGTTCTGGTCGGAGCAATATGACCGTCTGATCCAGGTCGCTGGCCTGCCGCAGCCGAGCCTGACGCTGCTCGCCACGGAAACCGAACCGCATCCGCTCTGGCGCTACGGCGCCGGCGGTGAAACCCACGCCGTTATCGGCGTCAATCGCGCGCGCGATCTGCGGCAAGCGCATCGCACACTGTCCCCATCTGCCCTCAAGGTCCCCGCATGAATGAAACGCCTGCCATCGCCATTCCCGAAGGCTATGTCCTGCATGGTCAGCCGGGCGGCTTCGTGCATCGCAACGGGCCTGTCCTGGTCAAATACACCGATGCCGGCTCGACGCTGATGATGACGCTGGGTGCCGAGCACACCAACGCGGCCGGCTTCGCTGCCGGCGGCCTGCTGATGACATTGCTCGACATCGCGCTCGGTACCCATGTCAGCGCCAATGTCGGCACGCGGGCGATCTGTCCGACGGTGCAGCTCAACTGCAACCTCGTCGCCGGCGCGCGCATCGGCGAAACGCTGATCGGCGAATCCGAGATCAGCCGGATCACCCGCTCGCTCGCTTTCGCATCCGGCCATCTTCGCGTCGGCGACCGCAAGGTCGCGACCGCGACAGCGGTGTTCCATATCCCGCCAGACATCTCCGCCGCACGCAAATCGTCATCACAACCCGCTCAAAGCTGAACGCCCGCGCAGGAGTATCGCCATGAACCATGTCACCCGCAGCCGATCCCGCGCTCCCGTGTTTCCCGATGACGCCGAACTGCGCGCCATGATCGATCTGGAGAACGGCGCGATCGACCGCCGCATCTTCTGGGACGACAGCATCTATCAGATGGAGTTGGAGCGCATCTTCGCGCGCTGCTGGCTGTTCGTCGCGCACGAGAGCCAGGTGCAGAATCCCGGCGACTTCCTCACCACCTATATGGGCGAGGATGCCGTGATCGTATCGCGCGGCCGCAACAACAAGATCGGCGTGTTCCTCAACTCCTGCCCGCATCGCGGCAACCGCGTGTGTTTCGCCGAAACCGGCAATGCGCGGCGCTTCACCTGCAATTATCACGGCTGGTCGTTCGGCAATGACGGCCGTCTGCTCGGCATGCCGGCCGAGGAATTGTACGAAGAGACGTGCCCGAACTTTAACAGCCAGGATCTCGGCCTGCATCCGGCCCGCGTCGACACCTACAAGGGTCTCGTATTCGCGACTTTCGACGAGCAAGCGCCGTCGCTCGACGATTATCTCGGCGACTTCCGCTGGTATCTCGATATCCTGCTCGATAATGACGCCGACGGAACGGAATTCATCGACGGCAACATCAAGTCGCACATCAAGTGCAACTGGAAATTCCCGGCCGAGAACTTCATCGGCGATTCCTACCATGCCGCCTGGACACACAATTCCGGCGCGGTGGCGATGCTCGGTCAGTCGGTCGGCAAGATCAACCAGGAGCGCTCCTACCACGCGAACACCAACGGCCACGGCTGGCAGTTCGGTCTCGACATGGTCGGAAACGCCATGACGCTCGGCGAGCAGGAAGTGGTCGACTATCTGCGCGCGCGCGAGGAAGAGGTGGCGGAACGGCTCGGCAAAATCCGCTCGCGCATGATCGGCTCGGTGTCGTCGACGACCACGTTCCCCAACTTCTCGTTCCTCGCCGGCCACAATGCGTTCCGCACCTGGCTGCCCAAGGGGCCGCATCTCACCGAAGTTCACACCTGGGTGCTCGTCAACAAGAACATCCCGTTCGAGCTGAAGGAAAAGTACCGCAAGGGCGTGATGCGCACCTTCTCACCGTCCGGCACGCTGGAGATGGACGACGGCGAGAACTGGGAACACGCGACGCAGATCAACACCGGCGTCGTCACGCGCCGGCAGAAGCTGCATTACGGCCTCGGCCTCACCAGCAAGATCGAGCACGACGACCTCAAGGGCGAGATTCACCTGCGCAAATACAACGACGCCAACCAGCGCGCGTTCTATCGCCGCTGGCTGGAACTGATGACCGCGGCTTAAGCCCGCCGGGCGATGATGCCCTTGTCCGCCAGCGCCGCCAGATCTGGGGCGCTGTACCCCAGCAAGTCGCCGAGCACGGCATCGGTATGCTGTGCGAGGAGCGGCGGCGCGACATAATTCATCGCCGCGTTGGAGAAGCGCATCGGGCTCGCGACCAGCGAGATCGGGCCCGCGAGCGGATGCTCGACCTTGATCTCCAGTTCGCGCGCCTTGACCTGCGGGTCTTCGAACACCTGCGGGATCGTATTGATCGGCGCGCACGGCACCTCGCTGCCGTCGAGCACCTCCATCCAGTCTTTCACCGTGCGGCTGAGAAACGCCGCCTCGAGAATGGCGATCAGCGCCTCGCGATTGCGGACGCGGCCGGGATTGGCGGCAAAGCGCGGATCGTCGGCCAGTTCCGGCATGCCGAGCGCGACGCACAACTGCCGGAAGTGGTTGGTGTTGCCGGCGGCGACGACGATGTGACCGTCCGCGCAGGCGAACACCTGATAGGGCACCAGATTGGCGTGCGCGTTGCCCATGCGCGGCGGCGTCTTGCCGGAACAGAAATAATTGAGATTCATGTTGGCCAGCGACGCCACCTGCACGTCGAGCAAGGCGAGATCGATGAACTGGCCCTCGCCCGTGCGCTCGCGCTGCTGCAGCGCCGCGAGGATCGCCACCGTCGCATACATGCCGGTCATCAGATCGGAGAACGCGACGCCGACCTTCTGCGGCGTCCCGTCGCGCTCGCCGGTGATGCTCATCAAGCCGCCCATCGCCTGAAACACGAAGTCGTAGCCGGCGCGCGCGCGATAAGGCCCGGTCTGTCCGTAGCCTGTGATCGCGCAATGGATCAGCCGCGGATTGATCGCCTTGAGATCGTCATAGCCGAGCCCGTATTTGGCGAGATCGCCGACCTTGTAGTTCTCGACGAGAATGTCGCTAACCGCAGCGAGCTTGCGGATGATCGCCTGCCCCTCCGGCGTCGCGATGTTCACCGCCACGGATTTCTTGCCGCGATTGGCGCTGAGATAATAAGCCGCGTCGGCGGTGTCTTCGCCATTGCGGTCTTTCAGGAACGGGGGACCTGCGAGGCGCGTCTCATCGCCCACTCCGGGCCGCTCGATCTTGATCACCTCGGCGCCGAGATCGGCGAGGTTCTGCGTGCACCACGGCCCCGCCAGCACGCGCGTGAGATCGAGGACGCGCAACCCGTCCAGACACCCCTGCATTGCACAGTCTCCGCGCTACTGGCTGTCGATCGACAGACCCTGATCGGCCAGTTGCTGCCATTGTGCGAATTCGTCCGCAACCTCCCTGGCGAAAACATCAGCCGAACCGCCTTCGGGATTGATGCCGCGCTTGGCGAGGTCGGCGACGAATTGCGGATTCTTCAGGTCCTCTTCCACCAGCGCGTTGTAGCGATCGACGATCGCTTTCGGCGTATGCGGCGGCGCGACCAGCGCATACCAGAAACCGGCGCGCAGTTTCGGATAGCCGGCCTCGGCGGAGGTCTGCAGTTGCGGCAGCATCTTCACGCGCGCGGGGCCGAGCACGGCGAGCGCCTTCACCTTGTTGTCGGCGACGAGACCAGCCGCGGAATTTTCCGTGGCGAAAGTCATGTCGATGCGGCCGCTCAACACCTCGGTCACCGCCGGCGCGATGCCGCGGAACGGCACATGCACCATCTTGACGCCGAGGTCGCGCTGCATCTGCTCGAAGAACACCTGATGCGGCGAGCCAAACCCGGGCGAACCGAATGTCAAAGGCTCCGTATTGCTGCGCTTTTTCGCCAGTTCGACGAACTCCTGCAAGTTCGACGCCGGCAAATCCTTGCGCACAACCATGACCACCGGCTGCGAACCGATCTTGGCGACCGGCACGAGGCTCTTCGGATCGTAATTGATCTTGGTCTTGAACACCGGCGCCATGGTAAGCTGGTTTGCGACCAGCAGCAGCGTCTGGCCGTCCGGCTCCGCCTTGGCGACGAACTCGGTGCCGATATTGCCGCCGGCACCGGTCTTGTTCTCGACGACGATGCTGGAATCGAGCTTGCCGGTCCAGGTTTGCGCCAACATGCGCGCGACCACGTCGTTCGACCCGCCGGGTGCGAACGGAACGATGATGCGGAGCACCTTGCTCGTTCCGCCGCCGCCTTGCGCGGCCCCCGGCGCGGCCCACCCCAACGATCCAAGCAAAGCGATGACGGCGGCGGCGATCCGCATTCCGATCCTCCCCTGATCCATGCGCCGGCTCCGGGCCGGTCTATCATTGCAAATGGCAAAATCCGGCGTGGCCGGCAGACGCCAGAATAACATACACTTCTGTATGTTTGCAATGACAGGGCCGACGCCGCGGTCAATGATATGCCGCAAAGCCGCGGCGGCCTCCGGATGGCACCATGGCGACGCGGCGGCCCGCTTCTCAACCACGTTCAAATCGGACATGGTGGCCGCAACAGGGATTGGCGACGGACATGAGCCTTCAGGGCACCGAGAAGAAGCGACGGCTGACGCGCGAGGACTGGATCGAGGCGGCGACCCACCGGCTGGTGAAGCGCAGCATCGATGCGGTGCGTGTCGAGCCGCTGGCGGACGACCTCAAGGTCAGCCGCGGCAGTTTCTACTGGCACTTCAAGTCGCGGTCGGAACTCCTGGAAGCGATCCTGACCACCTGGCAGGAGCGCCAGACCCGGCGCATCGTCGAGCGCATCCGCCAGGACCGGCTGATGTCGCCCGCCGAACAGCTCGAGCGGCTGCGCAAACTGCCGCCGCGCACCAAGAGCACGCGCGAAGCGGCCGCGCTGGAACTCGCGATCCGCGCCTGGGCGCGACGCGATCCGCTGGCGCGGCGCGTGGTCGACGCGGTCGACGCCGAGCGGATCGATTTCACCCGCAGCCTAATCGCCGAGACCGGCGCCGACAAGAACGAAGCCGATTACTGGTCGATGATCGGTTACGCCTATACGCTTGGTGAATCGCTGCTGCGCGAAGGCATGACCGACAAGCAGATCACCGAATGCCGCGCGCGGCTCTTGAAGGCCCAATCGAGCGTGTTTGGCAGCGGCGCGCAGGCCCGGCGCAAGCAGACCGCATAACGCGAACGTCTCTCAGGCGAGTTTCTGCCGGCGGATGTTGACGCCGTGCTGCCGGCCGTCCCAGGTATCAGGCGTGATGCCGGCTGCCCGCAATTCCGCCTTGCGCACCTTGTTGGTCGGCGTCTTCGGCAGGGTCGGCATGATCCGCACATAGCGCGGCATCATGAAGTGCGCGAGGCGCTCCGACAGAAACGCGATCAAAGCCAGCGGCTCGATCACCTGCCCCGGCACCGGCGCGATCACCGCCAGCACTTCCTGATCGTTGGTGTCCGTATCGGCGCCGACCACCGCCACTTCCATCACGTCGGGATAGGCGAGGATTTCCTTTTCCACCTCGATGGTCGAGATGTTCTCGCCACGGCGGCGGATCGCATCCTTCAGCCGGTCGACGAAGTAGAAGTTGCCGCCGGCATCACGGCGGAACGCATCGCCGGTGTGAAACCAGCCGTTGCGCCAGGCCTTCTCCGTCGCTTCTTTGTCGTTCCAGTAGCCCGGCGACAGCATGCCGGGCGCATCGCTTTGCAGGATCAGTTCGCCCACCGCGCCCTCCGGCACGTCGTTGTCGTCGGCATCGACGATGCGGCAGGTGATGCCGGTGCGGGCGCGGCCGCAACTGCCCCAGACCGTGCTGTCGACCTCCGACAGGATCGGCACCGACGCTTCGGTCATGCTGAACGCGGAGAAATACTGAAAGCCATGCCGCTTGGCGAAGCTCGCCGTGCCCTCGGTGATCGGCGACATCATCGCGAAGTCGAACGGCGAACGCGCATCGTCCTGCACCGACTTCGCCAGGAACAGCGTCATCGAACTGATCAGCCCAAGGATGCGATTGCAGCCGGCGCGCTTGACGTCATCCCAGAACGTCTGCGCGTGAAAGCTCTCGGCGAGATGCACGCAGCCGCCGGCGGTGAGCGTCGCATAGACCGCCGACATGCCCACCGTATGAAACAGCGGTGTGAAGACATAGATGCGATCGTCCGCGGTGATGTAGCCATGCGCGGCCGAGCCGGCAGCGTACATCTGCGTATATGGGATCAGCACACCCTTCGACTGGCCCGTGGTCCCCGAGGTGTAGAGCACGGTGCAGAGATCGCTCGGCGCGGCGTCGGGGAAAACCTCGTCGGCATCGCCATCGTCGAGCACGCATTCCGGCAATACCGGCCAGCGTGTCTCCGGTCGCGCATCGCCGGACACGATCAGGCGCTGCAGGCTATTCGGTTCGATCCCGTCGAGCCGGCTCACCAGATCAGGATGGCACACCATCAGCGTCGCGCCGCTGTTGTCGAGCACATGCTGCAGCACGCCGCCGCGCAGCGCGACATTGATCGGAATATGGATAGCGCCGAGGATGCTGAGCGCGAACCACATCCGCATCATCAACGGTCCGTTCGGCAGCCACACCAGCACCGGATCGCCGCGCTTGACGCCGAGCCGGCGCAGCGCCGACGCGGCGATGCAGGCCTGCCGCCATGCCTCGCCGTAATCCACCGAACGGCCGTCATCGAATGTCACGCACGGCGCGTCCGGCCGTGTCCGTGCATGCCCGCGCAGGATTTGCGGCAACGCGGTCAGCGAACGATCATCGGGGCTCGCGCGCAGCCAGGGCGGATGAAGCTCAGCCATTGTCGAATGCAGCACCGTCGATGGGCGATCATGAACGAGGTTGGGACCGGCCCGCCGATTTGACAATCGCCGGCCAGCCCTTAAAACCATACATGTGTGTATGGTTTTAAGGGCGCCGCGTCAACTCTGGAGCGGCCATCCAGGGAGACCCCGGTGACGGATAAGCTTCAGGCTCTGCGGGCGCGGATGACGCTGCCGGTGATCGTCGCGCCGATGTTCCTGATCTCCGGGCCGGATATGGTGATCGCCGCCTGCCGCGCGGGCGTGATCGGCTGCTTTCCCGCGCCCAATGCACGCGAACTCGACACGCTCGACGCCTGGTGCGCGCGGATCGCCCGCGAGACCGACGGCGCGGCAACAAATTGCGCACCCTGGGCTCTCAACCTGATCGCTCACAGCAGTTATGCGCGCTTCGCCGACGAGTTGGAGATCGTCGAACGTCATAAGCCGCCGCTGGTCATCACCGCGCTCGGCTCGCCGGTGCGCGTGCTCGACACGGTGCATGGCTATGGCGGTCTGGTGTTCGCCGACGTGTCGCGGCCGGTGCATGCGCGCAAAGCGATCGAGGCCGGCGCGGACGGTCTCGTGCTGGTCAGCGCCGGCGCTGGCGGCCACACCGGCTCCTATAGTCCGTTCGCATTCGTCGCCGAGGTCCGGCGTTTCTGGCCGGGCCCGATCGTGCTATCGGGCGCGATCTCTGATGCGCGCAGCCTTCTCGCGGCGCAGGCGCTCGGCGCAGACTTTGCTTACATGGGCACGCGCTTCCTCGCCG
>JAEWJH010000023.1 GCA_023386635.1 Pseudomonadota bacterium | reverse complement strand
GTGTCGCAGAAGGCCTGGACCGAGACGCGGGGTGCCGGCGCGATGTGATCGTCGGCAGCGATCGGCTCAGGCGCCGGCGGCGCGAGCGGCGGCGCATCCAGCGCTGTGGGTTCTACGAGCTGTTGTGCGTGTTTGATCATTTTCCGAGGTCGCTGATCTTGCCCTGTTCGTAACGGTCGTAAATGCCCGCGGGATTTTCACCCTTGCGGTATTTGTCGAGCGCCACCGAGCGACGCGCGGAGTAGGCGGGACCTTCACCGCGCGGTTGAATGAGGTCGGCCGGGTTGTCGACCATCGCGGCGAGATTGCGCTGCGTCGCGCAGCCGAGATTGTAGTATTCGCGGTTATCCGTGTAGGCCTTGCCGCCGCCGGGGCCGAGGTCTTTCGGCCAGGTGCCGCACGGCCCTGCTTCCGCAACCAGCTTCGGATAATTCATCCGGATCGCCGGCAGTTCGAGATCGCGCTTGGCGAAGGTCGCAACCCGCACCCCATTTCGCGGAATGCCCGATTGCGACAGGATCGAATGAATTTCGCGCAGCGTGTCGTGGGCCGAGCGCTTGAGCGTCGGATCGGATGGCACGTCGATGATGATGCCGCCGGTCGCCTCGCGCCGCCACGACCGCGCGAAGGCGAGCACGTCGGCGCGCTGCTCCGGCGTCAGGCCGCCGCGGTTGCGGCTGATGAACAGTTCAACGGTTTTGTCGCCCTGCTTCAGGGCGATCGGATGCCGGTCGCGATAATCGGCGGGCGGCGCTTTGGCCTCGTGTTTGTAGCAGCCGGCCACACTCAGCGCGATGCCGACGCAGGCAGCGACGCGCAGCAGCGCGGCGATCGCGGGACGGGAAGGGGTCATCGTGTCGGTCTCCGGCATGCGGTCAGTCGAGATGGAATCCATAGTTTCCGCGATAGGCGCGGCGCGGCTCGGCGTCGTCGGCGGCGCCGTAGATGCGATTGAGGCGACCGAGCAGCACCGTCGACTGGTCGCTCGGGTCGCCATAGCCGTCGTCCGGCCGCGAGAGCTGCTTCGCTGCGACAGCCTTGACGACATAGGGCGTCACCAGCACGACGAGTTCGGTCTGGTTGTTGATGTAGTCGCGGCTCTTGAACAGCGCGCCGAGCACCGGCAGCTGCATCAGGCCGGGGACGCCGTTGATCTGCTGCTTGGTCTGCTCCTGAATCATGCCGGCCATCGCCAGCGTGCCGCCCGACGGAATTTCGACGACAGTGTCGGCGCGGCGGGTGCGGATCGACGGGATGGTCAGCGTCTGGGTCGAGCCGGGCACCGTCAGCGTGATCGCGTTCTCCGCCGACAGCTCCGACACTTCGGTCATCACCTTGAGGCTGATGCGGCCGCCGGACATCACGATCGGCGTGAACATCAGGCTGACGCCGAATTTCTTAAAATCGATCTGCGATTGGCAGACCGGCGGCGATTTGGTCGTGTCGCACGACAGGCCGGCGGGAATCGGGAATTCGCCGCCTGCCATGAAGGTCGCCGTTTCGCCGGAGATCGCGGTGAGGTTCGGCTCGGCCAGCGTGCGGATCAGGCCGGCGCGATCCATCGCCCGGAGCGTTGCGTTGACGCCGCGGATCGGCGAGCCGCTGAGCGCCGTGTCGCTCAGTGCGACGCCGCTCGCGGAGAATGGATTGGTGGTGTTGAAGTTGACGACATTGCTGCCGTAGCCGACGCTGCCGGTCAGATTGACGCCGAGTTGTTTGACGACGTTGCGCTGCACCTCGGCGACGCTGACCTTGAGCATCACCTGGTCGCGGCCGCGCACGGCGATGCCGTTCACCACCTTGCCGTCTCCGGCGAGTCGCTGGGCCAGATCGAAGGCCTGCTGCGAATCCCCGGCGTTGGCCGCGACGCCGGACAGCATCACGCTATCGCCGATTCCGTCGACGCGGATTTCGGAATCCGGCAACGAATTGCGCAGCGCCGCGCGGATGCCGTTGAGATCGCGCGTCACCGCGATATCGAAACCGGCGATCTGCCGGCCGCTGGCGTCGAAGAAGAAGACGTTGGTTTGGCCGACCTTGACGCCGATGATATAGGCCCGCCGCGTCGAGCGGACCACGGCATTGGCCGTGGTCGGATCGGCGACCAGGACATCCTTGATATCGGCCGGCAGATCGATCGCCACCGATTTGCCGATGCCGAGCGACACGGCGCGCGACGTTGAATCCGCGGCGGCGATGGTGATGGTGCTGCCGGCCTGCGGGTCCGCTGCCGATGCCGGGGGCAACGGAGCCAGCGCAGCTGCCGCGGCAACAGCGATGACCGCGACCGTGCGCAGTAGATTGCTTGTACCCATCGCGTTTTCCTTCACCCGCTCACGTCATTCGACAGCGTCACGTCGATCGTCATTTCGGTGTCGTCGGCACGGTCACGCCGTAGCGCACCACATTGATGCTGGAGCGCCCGCCGGATTCTTCCTGAACCGTCGGCTTGGCATCGGCATCGGTAATGCTACGCAGCGCGAGCGACAGGATTCCGAGCTGCCGTGCCATCGCCAGCGTCTCTGCCTGGCCGGGCGTCAGCTCGAGCGTCGCGGTCTTTCCAACGACGACCTTCTGGCCGTTCTTTTCCTCGACGTTCTGGTCGATGGCGAGAACGCGCACATTGTTGAGGATGGTTTCGCTCGGCCGCTGCTCATTGGTGGCCGGATCGCGGTCGCGCCGCGACAGGATCACATCGACGCGGTCGTTCGGCAGGATAAAGCCGCCGGCGCCGTTTTCCGGCGAGATTTCCGTCGAGACCGCGCGCATGCCTTGCGGCAGGATCGCCGCCATGAAGCCGGAGCCTTGAGCCTTGACCAGTTTCGATTCGCGAATGGGCTCGCCGGCGACGAAGGGCGCGCGCGCGATCGAGCCGGCAAGGCTTTCGATCGCGTCAGGGCGATCCTTCTTGCTGATGAAGGTGCCGTTGTTGGCGGATGCGGGCCAGGCCTGCCAGGTGATGTCGCCTGCGGCAACCACCGAGCCGAGGCCAATATCGCTTTTGGCGACCAGGATGTCGGTCGTATCGATTTTCTGAGACGGTTCCGCCACAGGCGCGGGAGGCGGCGGTTCGGACCCGCCACCGGCCAGGATCGCAGCCAAGCCACCGGCGGCGATTGCAACACCCAACACAACAAGACGCGCGGCTTTCATAACGCGGTCACTCTCTACAAACAGCGGCACACTGCCGCTCAACCCAGATGGCGGCCGCACTTGCCGCGTGCAGTGATTTCAACACCCAAAGGTCAAGGTATGGTTAAGTGCGCGTATCCAAATCGAGTTAATGATCGGTTGGCGCCGGACCGGCACGCATGCGAGCGCGGCCGGATTTCCGGCGATACGGCGTGCAGACGGAAGGCGCGGCGCTCAGGACGCCGGCGTCATCCAGATGGTGTGCGGATAGATCGCAAGGGCGGCTGCGGCGAGCGCGATGCCATAGGGGATGCCGCTATTGCGGTCGTGCAGGCGCTGCGCCCAGGATTGACGAGCCAGAAAGGCCGGGAGCGGCCAGTTGCGCCATTGCAGCAGCAGCAGCGTCAATGCGCCGCCGAGCAGCGATGCATAGACCAGATAGTCGAGCAGGTGAGGGAAGCCGAACCACAGCGCTGTCGCCGCGGCGAGCTTTGCGTCGCCACCGCCGATCCAGCCCCGCGCGAAGAATACGAAGGCGATCACCAGCACCGCCGCACCGGCCGCGACATGCCAGCCGATCTCGGTCAGGCTCATGCCGGTCACCACGGCGAGGACAGCGAACCCCGCCGCCAGCAGCAGCGAGACCCGGTTCGAAATGGTCATGGTGAGCAGGTCGCTGGAAGCCGCGAAGGCCATCAGCGCGGGAAACAGCAGAAGCTCGGTCGCCTGGATGAGCATGCTTCACTCTGCGCGGCAGACACCCTGCTGGATTAGCGTGCGAACGGTTAGCCAGTTGTTAAAAAAGCAAAAGCCCCGGCGACAGGCCGGGGCCTTTGTTCGAAGTCTTCGCGACTTACTTGCCGGCCGTGGCCAGCGTCGTCGAGATCGAGGTGAAGGTGGTCTTCAACTGGGTGCCGAGGCCGTTAACGACCGCGATGATCGCGACGGAGATGCCGGCAGCGATGAGACCGTATTCGATGGCGGTGGCGCCCGCCTCATCCTTCACGAAACGCAGGAGGACATTCTTCATTGGTAGCTCCATAAATCCACACGTAGCTGTCTGAGCGGGGGGCGTTCTGCCCAGGTTGTCTTCCGGTGTCCCGGACCGCCATGAACCTAACAAGCAGGTCTTGCGCGCTCGTTAAGGTGATCGCAGAAAATCAGGGGTATCTCCCGCTTCTATAGTGTAGTTAACAAGTTATATACGATGTATAACTTGGTTAATCTGGTATTTATTCTTCTGTATTCGCCAGCTTACAGCAATAAACCTGTATCAGTATTGCGATATTCGAAAAATGGTCCCGCTTTTATTGTCAATGTTGAAAGGATGAAAGTCTTGAACTGCCTATGATTTGACCCCCCGGCGGGAGCGCAAGCCAGTAAGTGCCGCCAAGGAAGGGTCAATCATCAGGCTGATGCTTCATCGCCGGCGGTTCTGATGCGGCGCAGCGCTCGGCTGCGGACATCGCGCATTGCTGTGCATTCCGCCCGCCGCGCGGTTTCATCCCTGATTCATCATTTTGCGGTCAACTGCCGAGGGTCGCGATGTTCCGCGACGTGTTGTGTTGCGTTTGCGTGCTGGAGTGTTCGATGCCGGCTGTTCGTCCGCGTTACGGAAAGAGCGTGCTCGCCGCTGTCTTGATGACGGCGTTTGTCGGGCCTGCCGCAGCGGCCGACACGTTTGTCGTCTCTGTCGATCAGGCGCGATTGATGCGGGTGCCCGACCGCACCGCCACCATCATCGTCGGCAATCCGTTGATCGCCGACGTGTCGCTGCAGTCCGGCGGCATGCTGGTGGTCACCGGTAAAGGCTACGGCACCACCAATTTCCTGGCCCTGGACCGGTCCGGCAATGTCTTGAGCGATCAACAGTTGATCGTGAAGTCGCCGGCCGACAATACCGTGGCTGTGTTCTACGGCACGGCGCGCCAGAGCTATAGCTGCGAGCCGCTGTGCGAGCCACGGATCACCCTCGGCGACAACAAGGACTATTTCAACAACACGCTGGCGCAGACCGCGACACGCAACGGTTCGGCCGCGGCGGGAAGCGGCGGCGCTCCCGCGGCTGCCCGCTAACGCCCGGCGGCGTCAGCCGGGGTTCTTATGGTTAGCGGTTTCTTGCGCTGCCGCCCCGGCGTGTCCGCGACCATGGCAACCAATCGACAACGCCTGTTTGCTAGAGATTGACCTGCGCGCACGGGCAATGGCGCGCCAGGGCATAAGATCATGTTTGACGTGTCAAGTTCGCGCGCCGTCCGCAGTGTAAGACGTTTTGTGTCGCGGTCGCCGCTGCGCCGGTTTGTCGGACATCAGGATGGCGCGACCGCCATCGAATTTTCCCTCGTTGCTTTGCCGTTCATCGCGATGATGTTCGCCATCATCGAAACGGCGCTCGTGTTTTTCGCCGGGCAGTCGCTGGAGGCTGCGGTCTCCAACGTGTCGCGATTGATCCTGACCGGGCAGGCGCAAAGTCAGGGCATGAGCGCGAACGAGTTCAAGACCAAGGTATGCTCGCAGCTCACGGTGATGTTCGATTGCGCGGGCGGCGTCTATGTCGATGTGAAGACGTATACGAACTTCGCGTCGACCGATATGAACAGCCCCGTCAGCAACGGCAATTTCGACACCTCGGCGATGGCCTATACGCCGGGCGGTCCGGGCGACATCGTCGTCCTGAAGCTTTACTATCAATGGCCGATCTATGTTTCGATCTGGAATGCCGGAATTTCCAACCTGAACGGCAGTAAGCGGCTGCTGGTCGCGACTGCCGCCTTTCGCAACGAGCCCTACAAATGATCGCGCTTGACCGCATACCGTCGCTTGCGCGCTGGATCGGCGCGTTTCGTCTCGTCCGCGACATCCGCGGCGTTTCAGCCGTGGAATTCGCGCTGGTGCTGCCGCTGATGGTCGCGCTGTATCTGGGGCTGGCGGAAGCGTCCCAGGCCATTGCGATCGATCGCAAAGTCACTCTGACAGCACATGCATTGAGCGATCTCGCGTCGCAGGCGCCGTCGAGCATCAGCAATGCCGACATGACGAATATCCTGAATGCCAGCACGTCGATTATGGCGCCGTTCTCGACAACCACGCTGTCCATTACCGTGTCGGCGATCAATATCGATAGCGCCGGCAAGGCGACAGTGGGCTGGAGCGATACCCGAGGCGGCACCGCGCGGTCGGTCGGCTCGACGGTCACCGTCCCCACCGCGCTGGCCACGCCGAGCTCGCAATTGATCCTGTCGGAAGTCAGTTTCGGCTTTAAGCCGGCGGTCGGTTATACCATCACCGGCACGCTGACGATGAGCGACCAGATGTATACGGTCCCGCGCGTCAACAAGATCACGCGCACGTCGTAATTTTATGCGAGCTCGGGCTTTTGCGGGAGCGCGGGAATCGGCAGAGCGGTGGAGAGCTTTATCTTCTCCATCGCGAACCGTGACGTGACGTTCTTCAGCGGCACCGTGGCGATCAGCTTCTTGTAGAACGCGTCATAGCCGGCGATGTCCGGCACGACGACGCGCAGCATGTAATCGACGTCGCCCGCCATCCGATAGAATTCCATCACTTCCGGCATCGCCTCGACCGTATGGGCGAAACGCGCGAGCCAGTCGTTGGAATGGTCGCCGGTCTCGATCGACACGAACACGGTGACGCCGAGGCCGATCTTCTCCGCATCGACGATGGCAACCCGGCGCTGGATCACGCCGTCGGCCTCGAGGCGCTGCAGTCGCTTCCAGCAGGGTGTCGATGACAGGCCGACGCGCTGGCCGATCTCGGCCACGGACAGCGACGCATCCTCCTGAACGACGGCGAGGATCTTGCGATCGATGGCATCCATGCTGGCAAACCTCAAAATTTTAGGAGGAAGTTACTGCTTCGCGAGCAGATAGAGAGAAATTTTCTTTTTTTCAAGGCGATATTGTCTTTACAAAGAAAAATATTCTATTTCAAGAGGAAAGTTCTGACCGAGGTGCTGTCATGACCCGTTTCACCGTGCTGCTCTCCCTGCTCGTCGCCGGCCTTGCTGTTCCCATGATCGGGGGTGTCGGCCCGGTTGCTGCGGCCGATCGCGAGGCGGTGGCTGTGCTGGTGGCCTCGCCGGCTCCATCCGAGGTCAAGTCCGGGGTTGAGGCGGTGCTCGCAACCAAGGCGTCCGCCGTCACGCCGACGGCAGCGGTGAGCCGCCCCGCGGTCGGGCATCGGGAACCGACCCTCAATCGCCAGCGTCCGTTGAACGACGATCTGGCGCGCTTCACGCGCGCGTTCTGAGGAGCGCGTCGACGGCGTCGCGGTGTGGGGCGCCGGCCACGCCGCCGAAATGCTCGCATTTGAGCCCGGCAGCCGCCGCCGCGAACCGCAGCGCATCCGGGATGGGCTGTCCTTCGGCGAAGCCAAGCGCGAACGCGCCATGGAAGGTGTCGCCGGCGCCCAGCGTATCGATCGCCTTTACCGCGAAGGCCGGCTGCTGACGCAGGTCTTCGCCGTCGAACCAGAACGATCCATTCGCGCCGTCGGTTGCGCAGACAAATCCTGACAGCCGCTGCCGCATCCGGCGCAATCCCGCTTCGACATCATCAAGGCCGGTGGTGCCGCGCAGGCATTCCGTCGAAAAGATCACGTGGGTGCCGAGCAGCAGCAGCGGGTCATCCTCGGTGGTTTCCTTGTCCGCATCGATGATCACCGGCAGACCGCGCGCACGGGCGGCCTGCGCCAGCACCGTGACGAACTCCGGAAAGCGGTTGTCGATCAGCAGCAGGTCGACGCCGTCGAGCGCCGCCCCGGCATCGCGCGGCAGCACATTGCCGAGATTGTCGCCGCGCCGCGTGGCGATGGTTTTTTCACCCGCGGCGTCGATCAGGATCAGCGACACCGACGCAGTCGTGCCGGCCACGCGCACTGCATGCGAACAGTCGACATCCTCGCTGGTGAGATTGCGCACGATCTGCGTGCTGGTCGGATCGTCCGTCGCGCCGAGCGGACCGGCAAATGCGGCGCGGCCGCCGAGCCGGGCGATGGCGACGGCCGCATTGGCCGCGCAGCCGCCGCCGACCGTGACGTAATCGGAAGCCGATACCTTGGTGCCGGGTGCGGGGAAATGTTCGACCCGCATCAGGATGTCCTCGACGGCGATGCCGGCGCACAGGATTTTCGGTCGGCTCTTTGACGGATTAGTCAAAGACGGATGCTCCGCGTTCAACCCACCCCCGGATAATATGGTAGGCGATTGCGACCGGCGGAGGGCAGGTCAGGCCCTGTGGATGCTGGCGCAGCAGCATCGCCGCGCACTCCTCGCGCGAGAACCAGCGCGCATCCTCGAGTTCCGACGTGTCGACCGTGATCTCGGATGATTGCGCCTGCGCGTAGCAGCCGATCATCAGCGACATCGGAAACGGCCATGGCTGCGAGGCCAGATAGACGACCTTGCCGCAGCGGATACCGGATTCCTCCAGCGTTTCGCGGCGGACGGTATCCTCGAAACTTTCGCCCGGCTCGACGAAGCCGGCGAGGCATGACCACATGGTCGCCGCGAAACGTCCCGAGCGGCCGAGCAGGCAGCGTTCGCCATCGACGACGAGCATGATCGCCACCGGATCTGTGCGCGGGAAGTGCTCGCGCTTGCAGGCCGGGCATTCGCGCTTCCATCCGGCCTGGGTGACGATCGTCGGCGCGCCGCAATTGGCGCAGAACCGGTGCGTCGCGTGCCAGTGCAGCATTGCTTTGGCTTCGGCGATGGGCGGCAGATGGTCGGCCGCGACCAGGCCTTGCACCGCGATCGAGCGCAGGTCCGTCACGAACAAGTCGTCACGCTCTTTGAGCGTATCGGCCTGCTGTGCCGGCAGTCCGAATCCGAACCGCGCCGTGCCATCGTGCAAACCGAGAAAGATGATCTCGCCGACCGGGCCGAGGGCATGGGCATCCGGCGGGGTGAAATGCGGATCGAGCGTGTCGCCGCGCCGCTGCAGCACGATCATTTCGCCGGCGACGACATAAGCGCGGGAGGTCGGCGCCGCCAGCAGGGCGGCGAGATGCCCGGCATTGCCGCGCAGTTCCGCGGCGCGGGTGACCGCGCTGTTGGTATAGCCGAGACGGTGAGGGGGGCCGAGATCGAAGGAAGGCGACATGAAATTGCGAAACACCAGAACGACGCCCGAACCGAGTTGAGACGGACGGGACGCCGAGGTCAACTCGCCGCAGCGGACAAAGTGCCGTCAGCCCGGTCTTATCAACCGAGTGCCAGCAACCGTTTCAACTGACCGATGAAATCCGCCAGCGCCGCATCGGCATAGGGCTTGGCGGGCACGACGCCCCAGACCGGCCGCGGCCAGGCGGCATCGTCGCTGAACCGGGCAATGACGTGGACATGCAGCTGCGGCACCGTATTGCCGAGCGCCGCGACGTTGAGTTTGGTGCAGCGGGTCATGTCCTTGAGCGCGCGGGCCGCCTGCGCCGATTCAAGGGCGAGCCGGGCCTGATCGGCATCGGAAAGGTCGATCACATCGCGCATGCCGGCGCGGCGCGGGACCAGCACCAGCCAGGGGTAGTTGGCGTCGCGCATCGCCAGCACCCGGCACAGCGGCAAGTCGCCGACCGATGCCGAATCGGCCTCCAGTTGCGGGTGCAGGGTCCAGCCGTTTGTGTCGGTCATCATCGGTATCCTCAAGGGCCGCCGGAACCTAGCAGAACCCCGCCCCGATGGGGCGCCGGACGGCTTGCATTGCCCGGCCAATACGCTGATATAGGGCCCGGGAGGTTGGCGGTGGACGAACCACTCGCCAACCGGGTCAGGTCCGGAAGGAAGCAGCCCTAACGAGCCCCGGTTCGGGTCGCTCGTCAGCCTCCCACCCTTTTCACAGACCGCGTCTTCCGGGTCCGCGCGGGAGCGCGGAATCCGGATGGCAGGATGAGCAAGGCCGGCACGCCCGCCGATCAGACCGGCATTCAGGCCGACACGGCGCCCGCGGGCGAATACCGCGTTCTGGCGCGCAAATACCGCCCGGCGAGCTTCGACGACCTGATCGGCCAGGATGCGATGGTCCGCACCCTCTCGAATGCGTTCGAGAGCGGCCGGATACCGCAGGCCTGGATCCTCACCGGCGTCCGCGGCGTCGGCAAGACCACCACCGCGCGCATTGTCGCGCGCGCCCTCAATTACGAGTTGCCGGACGGCTCCGTCACAGGGCCGACCATCCACATGCCGGCGCTCGGTATCCACGATCAGGCGATCATGGAGAGCCGGCATATCGACGTGCTGGAGATGGACGCGGCGTCGCATAACGGCGTCGACGACATCCGCCAGATCAACGACGCGATCCGCTATGCGCCGGTGTCCGCGCGCTACAAGGTCTACATCCTCGACGAAGTGCACATGCTCTCGCCCGCGGCATTCAACGCGCTGTTGAAGACGCTGGAGGAGCCGCCGCCGCACGCCAAATTTGTGTTCGCCACCACCGAGATCCGCAAAGTGCCGGTGACGGTGCTGTCGCGCTGCCAGCGGTTCGACCTGCGCCGCGTCGACGGCGCGGTGCTGGTGAAGCATCTCGAAGGGATCGCGCAGAAAGAGAACGTCGAGGTCGAGCAGGCGGCGCTCGCGCTGATCGCGCGGGCGGCCGAGGGCTCGGTGCGCGATTCGCTGTCGCTGCTCGACCAGGCGATCGCGCATGCGGCGGGCCCGGTGCGCGCCGAAGACGTGCGGCAGATGCTCGGCCTCGCCGACCGCGTGCGCATCGTCGATCTGTTCGAGGCGCTGATGCGCGGCGACACTGCGGGGGCACTCACCGAACTGCGCGAGCAATATGACATCGGCGCCGATCCGGCGGTGGTGCTGACCGATCTTGCCGACTTCACGCATTTCGTGACGCGCGTGAAGGTGACGCCGGCGGTGGCTGATGACGTGTCGCTGTCGGAAGCCGAGCGCGTGCGCGGCCGGGAGTTTGCGTCGAAGCTGTCGATGCGCGTGCTGTCGCGCACATGGCAGATGCTGCTCAAGGGCATCGCCGAGGCGCAAAGCGCGGCGAAACCGGTGGTCGCCGCCGAGATGGTGCTGGCGCGACTCGCTTATGCGGCCGATCTGCCGACGCCGGACGAGGTTATTCGTTCGCTCGGTGGCGGCGGCGAAGCCTCGGCCGGGGCAGTTCCTCCGACGTCCGGGCGTTCGGCTGCTCCATCGAATGGCGGCGCCGGCGGCATGGCGTCCTCTTACGCATCCGCCGCCGCGCCGCGTTACGATGCGCCGCGCGGCGCGCCGCGGGCCGCGCTGGCCCAGCCTGCCGCCGATCCGGTCCATCAGTCCGCGCCTGCGTCGCCGACCGTCCCTGTCCCAAGTTTCGATGCGCTGATCGCGCTCGCCGCCGACAAGCGCGACATCACCACCAAGCTCGCGCTGGAACGCGATGTGCGCCTCGTCCGGTTCGAGGACGGCCGGCTGGAGATCGCGCTGGAGCGCAGCGTCAGCCGCTCGCTGATCGCCGATCTGCAGAGGAAGCTGCCGGAGTGGACCGGCAAGCGCTGGATGGTCATCGTTTCGTCCGAGCAGGGCGAGTCGACGCGACATCAGCAGGCGCGCGAGCGCGAGGTCGAACTCAAGCGCGGCGTGCGCAGCGATCCGCTGGTGCAGGCGGTGCTGGAACGCTTTCCCGGTGCGGAGATTGTCGGCGTGATGGCGCCGGCGTCGCAGATGCCCACGGCCGATGCCGTGGAGCCGCCGCCCGACGACAATAACGAGGATAGTGATGGCTGATTTTCTCGGCATGATGAAACAGGCGGCGCAACTGCAATCGAAAGTGCAGGAGCTTCAGGCCGAACTCGAAAACGTGCATGTCGACGGCGCTGCCGGCGGCGGCCTGGTCACCGTGACGCTCAACGCCAAGGGCGACATGAAGGCGATCAAGCTCGATCCGTCGCTGATGAAGCCCGAGGAAGCGGAAATCCTCGAGGATCTGATCGTCACCGCGCATGCCGACGCGCGCCGCAAGGCGGAAGCGGAGATGCAGGAGCGCATGAAGGCGCTGACCGGCGGCCTGCCGCTGCCGCCCGGCCTCAAGCTGTTCTGAGCGGAAGCGGTTTGCGCCGATGTCACGGGCGGTTGCCGGGCCGGAGATCGAACGGCTCATCCAGTTGCTGGCGCGCTTGCCCGGTCTCGGCCCGCGCTCGGCGCGTCGTGCCGCGCTGCATCTGATCAAGAAGCGCGAAGCGCTGATGGCGCCGCTCACCGCCGCGCTGCAGACGGCGATGGAGCAGATTGTCGTCTGCAAGACCTGCGGCAATATCGACACCCGCGATCCCTGCACCGTGTGCATCGATCCGCGCCGCGATCCGTCGATCATCGTCGTCGTCGCTGACGTCGCCGATCTCTGGGCGCTGGAGCGGGCGCAGGCGATCAGCGCGCGCTATCATGTGCTCGGCGGCACGTTGTCGCCGCTCGACGGCGTCGGCCCGAGCGACCTCGCCATCGATCCGCTGATCTCGCGCGCGCATGACGAAACGGTGAAGGAAGTCGTGCTGGCGCTCAACGCCACCGTCGACGGCCAGACGACGGCGCACTACATCACCGATCTATTGCAGAACGCCGACGTGAAGGTGACGCGCCTCGCGCATGGCGTGCCGGTCGGCGGCGAACTGGATTATCTCGACGAAGGCACGCTGTCGGCGGCGCTGCGGCAACGGACGCTGTTCTAGCTCCGCCTCATCCTGAGTGCCATGCGAAGCGTGGCGTCTCGAAGGAAGGGTGAGCGGCCCCCTGCCTCGAGACGCGCTACGCGCTCCTCAGCATGAGGCCGGTAAAGATCAGTCATCGGCCGCAATTACTTTCGGCTTCTCCAGCGCCGCAAAATGCCGACGCATCTGCAGCCACCATAACAGCGCCATGCTCGGGATCGCCGAAACGGCGGTGATGGCGAAGAACACCGTCCAGCCGGACGCTTCAGCCACATAGCCGCCGCCGGAGGCGAGCACGGTGCGGCCGACCGCAGCAAGCGCGGTGAGCAGCGCATATTGCGTGGCGGTGTGGGCGCGGTCGCCGCACAACGCCGACAGATACGCGACGAAGATCACGGTTCCGATAGCGCCGGTGAAGTTCTCGACGATGATCGTCACGGTCAGCGCCGGCACACTGGGGCCGACCCAGGCGAGCCAGCAGAATACCAGGTTCGAGCCCATCTGCAGGAATGCGCCGATCCACAGGCTGGTGGAGAGCGGCAACGCGCGCGCGATCAGGCCGCCGGCAAAGCCGCCGATCAGCGCAGCGGCGAGGCCCACGCCTTTGACGACGGCGGCATAGGTCGCCTTGTCGAAACCGATCGAGATGACGAATGGCGCGGTCAGCGCGCCGGCGAAAGCGTCGCAGAATTTGTAGAGCACGACGAACAGCAGGATCACGATCGCCGCGTCGCGCGCCAGAAACTCGCCGAATGCGCCGGTCGCGGTGGTGACAACGCGATGCAGCGGGTTGCCCTGTTCGCGCGGCGTGTCGGGCGCCGGCGGCTCGGTGGCGAGCAGCGTGGCGATAATACCGATGATCATCGCGGCGGCGGCGCCGACATAGCCCCACATCCAGACGCTGCTGCGCGCGACACCGGCGTTTTCCAGCCATGCCACCACCACCAGCACGCCGGCGCCGGAGACCAGCATGCCGATGCGAAAGGCGGCGACATAGCCGGCCATGCCGGCCGCCTGCTCGTCGGTGCGCAGGCTCTCGACGCGGAAGGCGTCGATGACGATATCCTGCGTCGCCGAGGCGGCGGCCACGAGCACGGCGCCGAAGGTGACGAGGCCGATGGCGCGCGTCGGGTCCTGCACCGCCAGGAACAGGATCGCGACCATCAGCAGCAGTTGCGAGAACAACAGCCAGCCGCGCCGGCGACCGAGCAGGCGTGACAGCACCGGAATGTCGAGCGCGTCGATCAGCGGCGCCCAGATGAATTTGAACGTGTAAGGCAGGCCGACCAGCGAGAACAGACCGATGGTGCCGAGATCGACGCCGCGCTCGACCAGCCAGACCGACAAGGTGGAACCGGATAAAGCGAGCGGCAGGCCGGAGGCGAAGCCGAGCAGCAGGACGATCAGCACCCGCGGCTTCACATAGACGGCGACGGCGTCGATCCAGCCAGCTTGCGCGGGTGTGGAAGAGGAGCTCATAGCATTTTCCTGCTGTCGCCGTCGTTCCGGAGCGCGCCGATAGGCGCGAATCCGGAATCCAGATGCAACGCGGCCTCTGGATTCCGGGTTCGCTCACTGCGCGCACGCCCCGGAATGACGAAAAGTGGTTTGATAATCACTCGGCGGCGCTCAATTTGCGCGCCAGCGGCGAGGGGATGACGTCTGCGGATGGCGCTTCGTCGAACTCCAGCCCCTCGATCCGCGTGGCGCGCTTCTCGATCCGCCCGGCCGAGGTGAGGATATCGTCGATATCCTTGCCGGTCTGGCCGAAATGCTGCTGGAGCTTGCGCACGCGCTCGCCGAGCAGCCGCACGTCCTTCATCATATTGCCGACTTCGCTGCGGATCTGCTCCGCCGCCTCGCGCATCTGCGCGTCCTTGCGAATCTGCTTGATCACCTGGATCGCCATCACCATCAGGGTCGGCGAGACGATCATCACCCGCGCGCGCTGCGCCCGCTGCACAACGTCCTCGAACCGCTCGTGCAGTTCGGCGTAGACCGACTCCGATGGGATGAACATCAGCGCGATGTCCTGCGTTTCGCCCGGCAGCAGATATTTGCTGGCAATGTCGTTGACGTGCTTGCTGATGTCCTGGCGCACGCGCTGCATCGCCTGCTTGCGTTCGTCCTCGGTGGCGGCGCCGCGCAGCGTGTTGACCGCTTCCAGCGGGAATTTCGCGTCGATGATCAGGGGGCCAGCGTCGGGCAGGAACACGGCGCAGTCCGGCCGCGTATTGTTCGACAGCGTATGCTGGAACGCATAGGCGCCCTTCGGCAGCACGTCGGCGATGATCGCCTCGAGCTGCGCCTGGCCGAACGCGCCGCGCGTCTGCTTGTTGGACAGCACGCCCTGCAGCGCGCCCACCTGCGCGGCGAGGTCGGGAATGGTTTTCTGCGACAGATCGGCGATGGTCTTCTGCGCGGTGTCGATCACCGCCAGCCGCTCGTTGAGCTTTTGCAGGTTCTCGACCGTGGTCTTGGTGGTGCTCTGGATCGACTGGCCGAGATTGAGCGTGACCGCATCGAGCCGCTCGTTGACGGTGCGGGCCAGTTCCGCCTGCCGCGCCGACAGCGCCTCCTGCATCGCATGAAGGCGGCCGGCGGCTTCCGCCTGCAGACGGTGGATGTCGCCCATGCGCAGGTCGATCTCTTCCGCGCGCAGCGCCTGCGACAGCGCCTCGGCGCCACGACGCTTGCCAGACCGCGCCACCAGCACGGCGATCACCGTCAGCACGATCAGCACCAGCACGAACCCGGCGACAAGCAGGGCGGGGAAGCTGATCGGCATGTCGCCGATGAGGAAGACGGGATCAGACATTGTGCCGGACATGAGACCTTCTATCGCGATTCGGTCGAATGGAACAAAAAGAGAACATTAGCGCATGACACGCCTTGCCTCAAGCGGTGGGGCAAGGATCGGATTGACCGCTCCGGCTCAAATCCTTACATCGCCGCCCATGGCCATTCGCGACATTCTCTCCATCCCCGACAAGAAACTCCGCCTCGTCTCCGAGCCCATCAAGGCGTTCGACGGCGATTTGAAGGCGCTGATCGAGGATATGTTCGAGACCATGTACGAGGCGCCGGGCATCGGCCTCGCCGCGATCCAGATCGGCGTGCCGCTGCGCGTCATCACCATGGACCTCGCCAAGAAGGACGATCCGAAGGAACCGCAGGTCTTCATCAACGCCGAGATCGTGTGGAGTTCCGAGGACAAAAACACCTACGAGGAAGGCTGCCTCTCGATCCCGGAATATTACGAGGAGGTCGAGCGACCGGCGTCGGTGAAGGTCAAATATCTCGATCGTGACGGCAAGCCGCACGAGGTCGAGGCGACCGGGCTGCTGGCGACCTGCCTTCAGCATGAGATCGACCATACCAACGGCGTGCTGTTCATCGACCACATCTCCAAGCTGAAGCGCGACCGGGTGATGAAGAAGTTCACCAAGGCGGCGAAGCGCGACGGCCATCCGCATCCGGCGCGGGAGAAGAAGGCGAACGTCGTCTGATGCGCCTCATCTTCATGGGGACGCCGGACTTCGCGGTTCCGACCTTGATGGAGATCGCCGGCCAGGGTCATGAGGTTGTAGCCGTCTATACCCGCGCGCCGAAGCCGAAGGGCCGTGGCATGGACATGCAGGAGACGCCGGTGGCGCGCGCGGCGCATGCGCTCGGCATTCCCGTCTATACGCCCGTGACCTTGAAGACCGAGGAAGCGCAGTCGGCCTGGCACACGCTGGTGCACGACAACGAGGTCGATGCGGCTGTGGTTGTCGCTTACGGCATGATCCTGCCGAAGCCGGTGCTCGATGCGCCGCCGCTCGGCTGCTTCAACGTGCATGCCTCGCTGCTGCCGCGCTGGCGCGGCGCCGCGCCGATCCATCGCGCGGTGATGGCAGGCGACGCTGAAACCGGCGTCACCATCATGAAGATGGATGAAGGTCTCGACACCGGCGACATGGTGCTGGTCGACCGCATGCCGATTGATGTGAACGCGACCACCGGACAATTGCACGATGCGCTGGCGCGGCTCGGCGCCGATCTGATGGTGCGGGCGCTCGGTGCCTTGGAGCGCGGCACGCTGACGGCGACGCCGCAGCCGGCGGAGGGCGTCACCTACGCGGCAAAGCTCACCAATGCCGAAACGCGGATCGACTGGGCGAAGCCGGCGCGCACGGTGCACGATCATATCCGCGGTCTCTCGCCGTTTCCCGGCGCGTGGTTCGATCTCGACGGCGTGCGGGTGAAGGTGCTGCGCGCGGCGCTGGCTGATGGCTCCGGCGCGCCTGGCACGGTGCTCGACGACACGCTGACGATCGCCTGCGGCGATGGCGCGGTGCGGCTCGTCAATGTGCAGCGCGCCGGCAAGCAGCCGATGAACGCCGAAGATTTCCTCCGGGGCAATTCCGTTCCGAAAGGCCGCGGTCTCGGCTAAGGCTATCTCATGCCGCGCTACAAGCTCACCATCGAGTATCACGGCGCGCCGTTCCTCGGCTGGCAGATCCAGGCCGAAGGTCTGACCGTGCAGGGTGCGCTCGCCGATGCGGTGTTCGCGCTCACCGGCGAGAAAGCCGCGGTGAACGGCGCCGGCCGCACCGACGCGGGCGTCCATGCGCGCGGACAGGTGGCGCATATCGATCTGAGCAAAGACTGGCGCACGGACGTGCTGCGCGACGGGCTGACCGCGAAGCTGCGGCCGCATCCGGTCGCTGTGCTTGCGGCGGAAGACGTGCCGGGCGATTTCGATGCGCGGTTCTCGGCGGTGAAGCGGCATTATCTCTATCGCATCATCACCCGCCGGCCGGATCTCACCTTGGAAGCAGGACTTGCGTGGCGCTGGCCGCGCTGGCTGGATGAAAATGCGATGCACGCCGCCGCGCAGGAACTCACCGGCAAGCACGACTTCACCACCTTCCGCAGCACCGAATGCCAGGCGAAATCGCCGGTGAAGACACTGGATCGCCTCGATGTCCGGCGCGAGGGCGACAATGTTCTGATCGAGGCGTCGGCGCGGTCGTTTTTGCATAACCAGGTGCGCTCGATGGTCGGCTCGCTGTTATGGGCGGGGGATGGCCGGTGGACCGCCACGGATATTCGTGCGGCGCTTGCGGCGCGAGACCGCACCGCCTGCGGTCCGGTGGCGCCGCCGGACGGGCTCTACCTGATGCGCGTCGATTACTGAGCACGCCCTCATGGTGAGGAGCATCCCGCAGGGATGCGTCTCGAACCATGAGGCCGCCTCGTCCTTCGAGACGCCCCGCCTTCGCTCTGCGAGCTGCGGCGCGGCTCCTCAGGATGAGGCGGATCAGGCGAAGTAATCATCCAAAATCTTGCGGTAGATTTTCGTCAGCGCCGTGAGGTCGGCGACCGGCACGCGCTCGTCGGTCTGGTGCATGGTCTGCCCGACGAGGCCGAATTCCACCACCTGGCAATAATCCTTGATGAAGCGCGCGTCCGACGTGCCGCCGGTCGTCGAGAGTGTCGGGCGGCGGCCGGTGACGGCTTCGACCGCGTTGACCACCACATCGGTGAACGGTCCCGGCGCGGTGAGGAACACCGCGGCGTTGGACGGCTCGAACTCGAACCGGAACTTGATCTGGCCGCCGGCCGCCTTCTCGGCGCGCTGCTGCAGCAGCGCCTTCAGCGAGTCGAGCGTGTGGCAATCGTTGAAGCGGATGTTGAAGCGCGCGCGCGCCTCGCCGGGGATCAGGTTGACGGTCTTGTTGCCGACATCGACCGAGGTGAATTCCAGATTCGACGGCTGGAAATGCGCGCTGCCGGTGTCGAGCGGCTCGGCATTCATGGCGGCGAGGATCGTCACGAGGCCGCGCACCGGATTGTCGGCGCGCTGCGGATAGGCGACGTGGCCCTGCTTGCCGGTGACGATCAGCGTGCCGTTGAGCGATCCGCGCCGGCCGATCTTGATGGTGTCGCCCAGCGTCTCCTGATTGCTCGGTTCGCCGAGCACGCAATGGTCGAACTTCTCGCCGCGCGCATTGACCCAGTCGAGCAGCTTCGGCGTGCCGTTGATGGCGACGCTCTCTTCGTCGCCGGTGATCAGAAACGAGATCGAGCCGGTGCCGTCGGTGCGCGGCTTGCCGCCATGCGCCGCGAGATAATCGAGCACCGCGGCGACCTTGCAGGCGATGCCGCCCTTCATGTCCACCGCGCCGCGGCCGTAAAGCTCGCCGCCGGCGACGTCGCCGCGAAACGGCGGATGCGACCAGCCGCTCTCGTCGCCGGCCGGCACCACGTCGGTATGGCCCGCGAACATCAGATGCGGGCCTTGCGTGCCGATCCGCGCATAGACGTTTTCCACGTCGGGCGTGCCCGGCGCCGAGAACGTCATGCGATGCACGGTGAAGCCGGCGCCGCCGAGCACACGCTCCAGGTAGGCGAGCGCGCCGCCTTCCGCCGGCGTCACCGACGGGCAGCGGATCAGATCAGCGGTGATGGCGACGGGATCGGCAGGCATGATTGGTCGATCAATCCCGCAGCAGTTCGTTGATGCTGGTCTTCGAGCGCGTGCGCTCGTCGACGCGCTTGACGATCACTGCGCAGTAGAGGTTCGGGCCTTCCTTGCTGCCGGGCAGGGTGCCGGACACGACCACCGAGTAGGGCGGCACTTCGCCGTAGAAGATCTTGCCGGTGGCGCGATCGACGATCTTGGTCGACTGGCCGATGAACACGCCCATGCCGAGCACGGAGCCCTCGCGCACGATCACGCCCTCGACGACTTCCGAGCGCGCGCCGATGAAGCAGTTGTCCTCGATGATCACCGGGCCGGCCTGCACCGGCTCCAGCACGCCGCCGATGCCGACGCCGCCGGACAGATGCACGTTCTTGCCGATCTGCGCGCAGGAGCCGACGGTGGCCCAGGTGTCGACCATGGTGTTCGCGCCGACATGGGCTCCGAGATTGACGAAGGACGGCATCAGCACCGCCCCCGGCGCGATGAAGGCGGAGCGGCGCACCACGGCGCCCGGCACCGCGCGGAATCCGGCCTTGCGGAATTTCGCCGCGGTCCAGCCCTTCATCTTGGAATCGACCTTGTCCCACCACACGGCCTTGCCGGGGCCGCCGGCGATCACGCCCATGTCGTTGAGGCGGAACGACAGCAGCACGGCTTTCTTCAGCCATTGGTTGACCGTCCACGAGCCGTCCGTCTGCTTCTCCGCGACGCGGGCCTCGCCGCTGTCGAGCAAGGTGAGCGCGGTATCGACGGCCTTGCGCACCGGGCCTTTGGTCTTGAGGCAGATGCCGTCGCGCTTCTCGAACGCGGCGTCGATGGTGGCGGCAAGCTTGGAAAGGTCAGCCATGAAAATCTCCTGGAAGTCGCGGTGTTGTCCGTGGGCGCTCTGATGAAGTCAAGTTGAGCGCGCCTGCGTGATGCGGGTGAGGAAATCGACCAGGTTCTCGGTGAGATGGTCGATATGCGGCGCGTCCTGGCCGTCCAGCTCCCACGCCTCGCGCAGCACGACGCGCTCGCCTTCCGGCACCACCAGCACGGTGGTCATGCCGAGCGCATGCGGCACTTCGAGATTGCGGGCGAGGTCCTCGAACATCGCGGCCTTGGTCGCGTCGACGCCGTGGCGGGCGAGGAAGCGGTCGTAGCTGACTTGCGAGGGCTTCGGCTCCAGTTCGCCGGCGACGATGTCGAACACGTCCTCGAACCGGTGGTCGATCTCCAGCCGCTTCATCACGTTCTCGGCGTGGCGGCGCGTGCCGTTGGTGAAGATGAGCTTGCGGCCGGGCAGCTGCTCCAGCGCGTCGCCGAGCGCGGGATTGGGCTCGAGCGGCGAGTGGTCGATCTTGTGCACGTAGTCGAGATAGTCGTCGGGCGACATGCCATGCTCGGCGATCAGCCCGCGCATGGTGGTGCCGTAGCGCCGGTAGTAGTCCTTCTGCAGCTTGAACGCCTCGTCCGGCGAGATGCTCAGGTAGTTCGAGACATAGCTGCGAATCCGCTCGTCCACCTGCTGCCAGAGGTTCAGGTGATGCGGGTAGAGCGTATTGTCGAGGTCGAACACCCAGGTCTCGACGTGATCGAAGCGGCGCTTGTCCCTCTCCCCGCTGGCGGGGAGAGGGACGCCGGAGCGGAGCGGAGCACGTGGAGGCTGTGTCATCTGTGGATCAGCGTGCCGGAGCCGGCATCGGTGAGCAGTTCCACCAGCACGGCGTGCGGCGCCTTGCCGTCCATGATGACGACGCCTTCGACGCCGGCTTCGAGCGCATAGATGCAGGTCTCGACCTTCGGGATCATGCCGCCGGAAATGGTGCCGTCGGCGATCAGCCGGCGGATGTCGGCGACCGACATTTCCGGGATGAGCTTCTTCGACTTGTCGAGCACGCCCGGCACGTCGGTGAGCAGCAGCAGGCGCTTGGCTTTCAGCGCGCCGGCGACGGCGCCGGCGAAGGTGTCGGCGTTGACGTTGAAGGTGCCGCCCGAGGCCGAGGTCGCGACCGGCGCAAGCACCGGGATCATCTCGCGGCCGAGCATCTGCTGCAGCAGCGACACGTCGACCTTGTCCGGCTCGCCGACGAAGCCGAGGTCCACCACCTTCTCGATGTTGGAATCCGGGTCGACCACGGTGCGCGAGACCTTCTTCGCCACCACCATGTTGCCGTCCTTGCCGCACAAGCCAAGCGCCTTGCCGCCGGCCGCGTTGATATAGCCGACGATCTGCTTGTTGATGGAACCGGCCAGCACCATCTCGACGATCTCGACGGTGGCGGCATCGGTGATGCGCAGGCCGGCGGCGAATTCCGACTTGATGCCGAGCTTGGTCAGCATCGCCTGGATCTGCGGGCCGCCGCCATGCACCACCACCGGGTTGATGGCGGTCTGCTCCAAGAGCACGACGTCGCGGGCGAATTCGCGCGCCATCGCCTCGTCGCCCATGGCATGGCCGCCGTATTTGATGACGATGGTTTCCTCGTCGTAGCGCTGCATGTGCGGCAGCGCCTCGGACAGAACCTGGGCTTGTTCCTGCGGGCTGATTTTCGGCAATTGGGTCATGTCGGTCTCCGGGGCGCCGCCGTTCTAGCCGAGGCGGGATGGCCGGACAATGCGCGGATTCGGTGGGGATTCGCTGTCATGCAGGCATGCGGGTTCGCCCCTGTTCTTTGCGGCGCGGGGACGCCGGAAGCTCTTTCCTTCCCCTCTGGAAATACAGAGGGGCGACGGAGCGCCGCGTGGCGCAACGTCTTGGTTTTCCAGCGCCGTCTCGCGACGACACCGGAGCGCATCTCCTTGCGATCGGAGACACGCGCGCCCTGCGGCGCTCCGTAACTGCGGCTTGTTGACGTGCCTCCGGCCGATCGCGGGTCGTAGTGCCCGTGT
>JAEWJH010000016.1 GCA_023386635.1 Pseudomonadota bacterium | reverse complement strand
CTTCCAGCCCGCCCTTGAAGTCCGGATCCTTGCGGCCAATCGGATACACTTCCCGGTTGACCAGCATGACGTCGTTTTCGACCCGCACTTTGTGCGACAAGGTTCCTTCCGGCGTTTTCACTTCGGCGATGAGCCGCGGCTTCGATGGGTCGCTGACGTCGACAACCGATGTTCCGTTCGGAGGTTTGATGTGGCCGACATAGGCAGTGTTCTTGTTGACCACGATCTGCCCGCCGCCGGGACAGTCGAAATAACCGACGATCCGCAACCCATCGATATGAGACATTGATCAGACTCCAGTTCGCTTTTGTTGTTCATTCTGCCGAATGCGGAACACTGCGGCAGTATCAGGTACTGTTCAGTTTTCCTGCCAGTACAGCCGGCGCTCGGTGACCGTTTCGGCAACGATACGGCCACTCTTGATCACGCAGAGGCGATCGGCTTGCCGCGTGATCGCATCGGCCGCCGAATCCGCGTCCAGGATCACCAGATCGCCGAGACAACCGGGCGTCATGCCGTAATCGTCGAGCCGCAGCAGCTTCGCCGCGTTGCGCGTCGGCATGGCGAACGCTTCCTCGATTTCCGCAGGCTGGCTGAGATGCGCCGCATGCGCGGCAATCAGCGCCACTTCGAGGGAATCCGCGCGGCCGAACGGATAGAATGTATCCTTCACGCAGTCCTGCCCGAACGACACATTCACGCCCGCCGCCAGCAGCTCCTTCACGCGGGTGATGCCCCGCCTGATCGGCTGTTTGTCGTTACGACCCTGTAGCATCAGATTGGTCGCTGGATTAGTGATCATGTTCATGCCCGCTTCCTTGACAAGAGCGATCACGCGGGCGGCATAATCGTCCGGATAGGCGGCGAGCGCGCAGGTATGACCGGAGGTGACCCGGCCGTGCCAGCCGCGTTCGATCGCCATCTGCGCGAACATTTCCAGCGTCCGCGCCTGCGGATTGTCGGTTTCGTCGACATGCATATCGACATCCGCATCGTATTTCTGCGCGATATCGAAGGCGATGCGGATATGCTCGCGGCTGTCGGCGGGCGAGGCCTCGTTGAACGGCATGCCGCCGACCACATCGGCCCCCATCTCCATCGCCTGATGCAGCAGCTTCTCGGTTCCCGGATTCTTGAGGATGCCTTCCTGCGGGAACGCGACGATCTCCAGATCGATCAGGCCGGCATAACGCCGCCGCGCCTCCAGCACCCCCTCGAGCGGCTTCAGCCCGCCGATATTGTCCACGTCCACATGCGATCGCATCCGCGTGACGCCATTGGCGACCGCCGAGCGGATCACGCGCCCGGCCCGCCCCACGATATCCTCGACGGTATAGCGCTTCTTGCGCTCCCAGATGATCTCGATCGCCTCCGTCAGCGTGCCGGACACGTTGACGCGCACGTCTTCGTTGATGAGCGCCTTGTCGAGATGGATATGCGGCTCCACGAAGCCGGGGATCGCCATCTTGCCTTTGGCATCGACGACGCGCGCGCCGTCCGCAACCCTGGCCTTGCCGGCGTCGACATAGCGTCCGCCCGCGAAGGCGAAATCCTGCGGTTTGTCCTTGCCCCAGGCGCGCGCATTCTTGACGATGAGATCGACGTCAGCCTGTTCAGTCATTGCTGTCACCCACGAAACCGACCGAGGAAGTTGCGCAGCCGCTCGCTGCGCGGATTTCCGAAAACCTCCGATGGCGGCCCCTGCTCGACGATCTCGCCATCGGCCATGAACACCACACGATCGGCCACCTCGCGCGCGAACGCCATTTCGTGCGTCACGACGAACATGGTCATGCCGTCGCGGGCGAGGCCCTTCATCACGCCGAGCACCTCGCCGACCAGCTCCGGGTCGAGCGCCGATGTCACCTCATCGAACAGCATGACCTTCGGCTCCATCGCCAGCGCTCTGGCAATGGCGACGCGCTGCTGCTGACCGCCGGACAGTTGCGACGGATAGGCATTGGCCTTGTCGGCCAGACCCACTTTATCCAGCAGCTCGCGCGCCTTGTCGCGCGCCTGCTGCGCGGGAATCTTGCGCACGCGCACCGGCGCCTCGATGATGTTCTCGACCACGCTGAGATGCGGAAACAGATTGAACTGCTGGAATACGATGCCGATCGCGGTGCGCGTCGCATTGAGCTTGTGATCCGCGACCTTGACCAAGGAACCATCCGGCTTCTTCTCGTAGCCGACCAGCATGCCGTCGACCCAGACTTCGCCGGGACCATAGGGCTCGAGAAAATTAATGCAGTTCAGCAGCGTACTCTTTCCGGAGCCGCTCGGGCCGATGACGCACACCACCTCTCCGGGTTCGACCGTCATGTCGATGCCCTTGAGAACATGGAGCGGACCGTAAGATTTGTGCAGACCGGAGACGCGAATGAGGTGCGACATGTTTACTTCCCCGCCTCTCCGAACCACTTCACCTTGAGCGCATTGAGCTCGCCGTTGCTCTTGAGCTTCGCGAGAATGCGATTGACCTCCGCGAGCAGCGCCTTCTCGTCCTGACCCACATTGATCCCGATCCAGCCGGCATCGTAGGTCCCCGTCACCCGCACCCGCTTGAAATTCTTGTGAATGAGATATTGCAGCGGCGGCAGATTGCTGATGATCGCATCGATGCGGCCGATTTCGAGATCGCGCAGAGCCAGCATCAGCGTGTCGTAGGTTTTGACCTCCTTGACGCCGTTGACGCTGCGCGCCTCGCGCTCGCCGGTGGTGCCGAGCTCGGCGCCCAGGGTCAGACCTCCGAGCTGATCTTTGGCTTTCAGGCTCGTCCTGTCGTCGCGGACTGCGATCGCCACCGCCGTGTCGTAATAGGATTCGGAAAAAGCCACCTGCTCGGCCCGCGCCGGCGTATGGGTCATCGCCGAAATCAGCAAATCCGCTTTGCCGCTTTTCAGCGCCGGAATCAGCCCCTTGAAATCCACCACCGAGATATTGGCCTTCACGCCCAATTCGCGCGCGACCAGGTTTGACAGGTCGATGTCGAACCCGACCAGCGTGTTGCCTTCCTTGAATTCAAACGGCGGATAGACGCCTGAATTGGCGATCTTGACCTCGCCCGCCGCCTTGATCCGGTCAAGAGCGTCGGCCTGCGCCGGATCGCTCGAGAGCGCGAAAAGAACAGCGCCTGCCAGAAGCGCCGCACCCCATTCAAATCGCCTGTTTGCCCGCTTCGTCGTCATGCTCCCTCACATATATTTTTTCTGTTGGAAGGCACGGAAACCGTCTGCTTCGCGCAGCAGCGCTTCCTCGTCGAACGTCTGAATTTTTCCGTCGCGCAGCACCACGCGGCCATCGATCACCACATGACGGGCGTGGATTCCGGCACCCGCGAAAACGATCTGCCGGTGCACGTCGTTGAGCGGATGAAGACGCGGATCGTTTCCCTCGAACACGACGAGATCGGCTTTCTGGGAGGGAGCGATCATTCCGACGTCCGTCATGCCAAATCGCGCGGCCGCGGTGCCGGTGGTCATCGCAAGGATATCATGCGCGGTCGGACGGCGGGTGACGCCAGCCGTCCCCGGCAGGAGACTGGCGAGCTTCATCACTTCAAGCATGCTCTGCCCGTCGTTGCTGGCGGCGCCGTCGGCGCCCAGCGTCACCGTGATCCCGCGCTCCAGCATCTCCGGAACCGGTGCGACGCCGCTGCCGAGCCGCAGATTGCTCACCGGGTTATGCACCACGGTCACATCATGGCCAGCCAGCAAGCTCAGATCCACATCGTCGATCCAGACGCAATGCGCCAGGCTCAAACGCCGGTCGAGCAGCCCCAGCGTATCGAGATGGCGAATGCTGGAATGACCGTAAATTCCGTTGGCCTCATGGCGCTGCGATTGATTTTCATCGACATGCATCTGCATGAACAGATGACGGTCCGCGGCCATTTCACCGACCTGCCGGAGCAGGCCGTCGGTGCAGCGGTGCGGCGCCGACGGCGCGAGCATGACGGTGATCAGGCCGTCCGGATCGTGCCAGGTGTCGATCGCGGCCCGACAAAGTTCGACAATGTCCGCGCCCTTGTCCGTTACCCATTTCGGCACCGACCGGTCGCGGACCATGATGGCGACGGCGCAGCGCATGCCGGCCTCGCGATAGGCCGCCACTGCCGCCTCCACCGCGTCGAGCCGCATCGGCGTCTGCCGGAAGTGATCGACCACCGCGGTCGTTCCCGAATGCAGCATCTCCGCGCAACCGAGCAGCACCGCGACGCGAATTTGCTCGGGCGTCAATTGATCGAGCGGCGGCCAGACCGCACCGATCCAGTCCTCATAGATGATGCGATCGACGACGCCGCGCGCGAGGGTTTCCGGGGAATGACAATGCGCATTCAACAGGCCCGGCATCACGATGCCGCCTGCGGCCTCGAGAACGTCTCCGTTCACGGACTTGCCGCCGACCGCGGCGATCCGCCCGGCCTCGACCACCACATTCTCTCCGCGCAGCACGCGCGCCGACGCATCAAGCGTCGCAACGATGCCATTGGCTACGGTCAGCGGCATGTTGCGGGTTACGAAGGTCACGGGATGGCGAACCGCTTTTCGAGACGCGAGACGAACCAGATCATCGGCAGCGTCATCATGAGATACATCAGAGCGACGCCGGCAAACGGGCTGAACGTATTGGCCTTCCAGGTCATGACCTCGAGGCCGGACCGCAACAGCTCGCTCAGGGCGATGGTCGAGACCAGCGCCGTATTCTTGAGCAGCGTGATCGATTCATTGGTGATCGGCGGCAGCACCCGGCGCACGACCTGCGGCAGGATGATCCGGCGCATCGCCAGCCCATAGGACATACCGAGCGAACGGGCCGCGCGCATCTGCCCGCGATCGATCGACTGGATGCCGGCGCGGATGATTTCCGCCACATAAGCGGCATTCGTCACCGCCAGCGCGATCACCGCGACGGCGAACGCCGACAGCTGCAGGCCGGCGGACGGCAGGCCGTAATAAAGAAACATCAGCGTGACCAGCAGCGGGATGCCGCGCATGGCGGTGGTGTAGGCCGCCGCCAGTTTGCTGGTAATCGGATTGGCCGACACGCGGCCGAGCGCCACGAACAATCCCAGTGCCAGACCGATGACCACCGAGATGATCGTGAGTTGAATGGTCAGCCAGGCGCCGCCGAGGAGCGCAGGAAGCGCCTCAACGAAAATATCCCACTGAAAATCCATGCCTGTCCTCCGTTGGCCGCAACGCCGCCCCGGCGACCGGGGCGGCGTTCAACCAGAATGGCTCACACCGGTCTCATTCACCCGCGTCGATGATGGCGATCACCGGGCCACCGCCATGCGGGCCCTGATGCATGGCGTCGACCGAGACGAACACGGCGGGATCGCCGATCGCCGCCGCGGCGACGCCGCCGACCGCCGCCTTGGAGTGGCGGTGGTGGTGCACGTCGGAATCGTCGAGCATGATCTGCCGGCGGCCGCGCAGCTTGGCGCGATGGTCCGCCTCGCACTTCATGAAGCAGTTGACCAGCTTGCCGTTGAGGTCGCTGGCGCGCGGACGCTCCGGCAGTTCGAGGCCGGCGTCGCGGATCGCGTCGTAGATGCCATCGATGTCGAGCGCGTCCTTCATGACGCTGTGGCCGATCCTGTAGCGGCCGCCGGCGCCGGCCTTGTTGCCGAGCAGCACGATCTGCGCGCAGTCGAGCTCCACGCCCGACGAGCACGACGCCACCGAGGAATAAAGATCGAGATTGCGGCAGATCTCTTCCGCCTTCGGCATCGAAATCTCGCCGAGCGCGACGGCGATGCCCAGACCGGTGGTGCCGTTCGACACGCCCATGGATTCATGCACCTCGCAGAACACGTCATGCCCGCGCGACTTCGCATCGTGGATGGTGTCGATGGTCAGCAGCGGCGTCTTGGTCTGGACGTAGTGCACGTCCTTCGGATCGGTGATGCCGGCATCCTTCATGGCGCGGCGCACGCCTTCGGCCACCTTCTCGACCATCGCGGGACGGCCGATGTCTTCCGGCAAAATCTGCGGGCTCAATGCCGTGCCGAGCACCAGACGCGGCGCGTTGCCGCTGCCTTTCTTCTTGGTGCGCGCAAACACCGTCGCATGCGGGGTGATCACGCCGTCGCAGCCGCCGGACCACACCATCGGCACCTGGCGGATCTCGTCCTCGCTGCGCTTGCCGTGCTTGGCCAGCACCGCGCGAAACGCCTGGTCCGCCAGAATGCGGGTGAAATCGTTGACGCCGCCGTTGCCTTCCGTTTTGCCGATAACGGCCACAACCTCGTCGGCGGCGAACTGACCCTTGCGGATGCACTCTTCCAGCCCCGACGCGTCGGCAACACTCTTGATTTCAATCTTGGCAACTTCGATGGTCAT
>JAEWJH010000122.1 GCA_023386635.1 Pseudomonadota bacterium | reverse complement strand
CCGTCATCGGCGCGAAGATGCCGCGCCCTTCCGGCACGAGCACGAGCCCCATCGCCGCCGCCTTGGCCGGATTGCGGCGCGGCACGGCGTGGCCATGAAACGTCACCGACCCCTGCGTCGGCACCAGCCCCATCAGCGCGCGCATCAAGGTCGACTTGCCCGCGCCGTTGGGGCCGAGCACGGCGACGAGTTCGCCCGCCTCGACGTGCAGATCCACCGGATGAAGGGCCTCGACGTGCCCGTAGCGCGCCGAGAGCCCTTCGACCGAGAGGATCCGCGATGGTTCGACGGCCGTGGTCACTTCACCACTTGAACTTTGCCGTTGATGATGGTCGCGAGCAGCAGCGGATTTTCCGTGATGCCCTGATGGTTGTTCGGCGCGAAGTGGTAGATGCCGGTCGTGCCCTGGAAGCCGTCCATGGTTTCCAGCGCGTCACGCAGCTTCGCGCCATCGGTCGACTTGGCCTTGGCCGCTGCAGCGGCGACCAGCGTCATCGCATCCCAGCCACGGCCGGCCCAGTTCGGATCGCGATCCTTGTACTTGGCGCGCCACGGTTCGAGGAACGTGCCGATCTCCTTCTTCAGCGCGCTGTCCGGCAGCGCGTCATAGACCTGCGCCGGCGAGGCGACGAAGAAGAACTTGTCGCCGAGCACCTCCGCCACCGGGCGGAACACGGCGATGTCCTCGAGGCTCGTCAGCATGATCATGTCGAGGCCGAGCTGCTTGATGTTCTTGGCCGCCGTCAGCGTGGTGCCGCCGAGGCCGATCTTGAGGATCGCGCGGGCGCCGGCCGCATACATCTTCTGGATCTGCACCGAGAGGTCGGCGTCGTCGGTCTTGTACTGCTCGACGCCGACGATCTCGAGGCCGTAGTCCTTGGCCTCCTTCTCCGCCGCGGCCTTCTGCGCGTTGGCGTAAGGCGACGGATCGTGCAGCACGCCGATCTTCTTGATCTGCGTTTTCTTCTGGATGTATTCGAGCCGGGTCTCGACCTCGAAACGCGGCGGCGGAATGGTGGTGAACGCCCATTTCACATGGTCGGGCTGCTGCGGCAGGATCGAGCACAGCACCATCGGCGTTTCCGCGCGCACGATCAGCGGCGCGGCGGCGAAGTTGCCGGCCGAGACGCAGCCGCTGACGAACACGTTGACTTTGTCGGACGAGATCATCTTGCGATAGACCGTCACCGCTTCCTGCGGCTCCGACTTGTTGTCCTCGACGATCAGTTCGATCTTCTTGCCGGCGATGCCGCCCTTGGCGTTGAGCACGCCGATCGCCACCTCGACGCCATCGCGCCAGGCGCGATCGACGGTCGCGGCATAGCCGGTCAGGCCGGCGGCCATGCCGACCTTGTAAGTTTCCTGGGCCGCAGCGGGCGCCGCGAGCGCGGCCGACAGGGCCAGAGCCGCCGTTGTGGTGAGCAGTTTCAAGGACATGGTGCTTCCCCCTTTGTGGTTGATTATTCCGCAGTGTGGGCGACCGGAGGGCGTCTGCAAAGCCCCCGGACGCCCCAGGATCAGTCAAAGACGATCAGTCGAAAATAAACTCCCGCATGTTCGGAATGCCGAGCCCTTCGTAGCCGGTGGAATTCAACTTCAGCGACATCGCCTTGGTGCAGGCGCGCAGAAGCTGCAACTGCTCGGGGTCGACCGGATCGTGCACATATTGGGTCGTGCCGACCACGGCGATGGCGCCGACCAGTTCGTTTTCGAAATTGAGGATCGGCGCGGCGACGGCGGAGATGCCGAGCAGCGTCTCGTCCATCGACACATCATAAAGCTGCTCGCGGATGCGCGCGAGGCGCTGCCGCAGCGCCGGTACGTCGGTAATGGTACGCGGCGTGAACGACTGGAGTTTGCGCGCGAGGATGCGCTGCTGTGTCGCGGACGGCGTGAAGGCGAGCGTCACCCGCCCCTGCGCGGAAGCGTGCGCCGGCAGGCGATAGCCGAGCCGCACCGAGATCGTCACCAGATTGGGGCTGTCGACCACCGCATTGACGATGGCGTCGCCGCTCGCCGGCATGGAGAGCACGATGGTCTGATGGGTGAGATCGCGCAGCCGCACCATGTAGGGCTCGGCGAGTCGGCGCAGGTCGAACTGGTCGATCGCCGCCTGGCCGATATGAACCAGCTTGGGCCCGAGTCGATAACATTCGGTCTGCGCGTCCTGATCGACGAAGCCGAGATGTTTCAAGGTCGAGAGATGGCGATGCATCTTCGCCTTGGCTTCGCCGAGCTGATTGGCAAGCGCGGTGAGCCGCATCGGCTGGCCGGCGGCGGCGAGCGCCTCGATGATCTGGCCGGTCATCACCACCGACTGGATCATGCCCGAGCCGCCGGCACGATCCTCGTCGGCCGTGTCGATATCGCTCGCGCTCGTTTGCTGAGGCGGCTTGTCCTTGCGCGGTTTGTCCGTCTGTTTCATCAGCCGGACGTCCATGGATCGAAACCGTTGAGCGGCGGCAGCACCTTCGGCTCGTTGCCGGCGTAATCGGGGAACTCGGCATTGGGGGCCAGCGCCCTGTAGCTGCCGCGAAAGAACATCAGCGGCTCGCCGGTCGCCAGCCGTTCGAAGCGGCGCACCAGTCCGATCAGGATCACATGATCGCCGGCCTCATGATGGGCATGACGATCGCATTCGAAGCTCGCGAGCGCGCCGTTGACGATCGGGCAGCCGTTCTCCGCGATGCTGTAATCGGTGCCGTCCCATTTCTCGCCGGACGATACCGCAAAACGGTTCGACACCGCCCCCTGATCGCTGGCCAGAACGCTGACGGCAAAGCGCGGCGCGTCGAGAAACGCCGCGAGGCTGTAAGCCTTCTTCGCCACGCTGAACAGAACGAGCGGCGGATCGAGCGACACCGAGCCGAACGAATTGGCGGTGATGCCGACGCGCTCGCCATTACCGCGCACGGTCGAGATGACGGTGACGCCGGTGGCGAACGCCGCCAGCGCATCGCGGAAGCTGCGGCGATCGAACACCACCGGCTCCTGGATGATGTCCTGTCCGGCTTTTTGTCCGGCGGCGCTCATGCGCGCGCCTCCGGCACCACGAACTGCTCCCAGTAGCCCGGGCGGCTCTGCTGCTCGGCGTAGCTGCCTTGCTGATCGGCGGCGCGGCCGATCAACGCCGTGGCGGATATCTGCTTGCGGTCGAGATAGGCGGCGAAATCGTCCCGCATCCGGGTAATGACGCCGAAGCCGCCGGTGAACACCGCCGACGTCACCTGCACCGCGCTCGCGCCAGACAGCAGGAAGCGCGCGATGTCGAGCCCGGTGCGCGCGCCGTTGGTGCCGAGCAAAGGGAACGACTTGCCGACCGCGCGGCGCGACTGCGCCAGCCAGCGGCAGGTCAGCGGCAAGGCCCATGGCCCACCGAACGCGGCATTGGTGCCGAGCGTCGGCGCGAAGCTCTCGACATCCGGCAGGAAGGCGATGAAGCGGCCCATCACCGTCACCGCATCGGCCCCCGCCTCTTTCGCCGCGAGCGTCAGAGCGGCCACATCCTCGCTCTGGCCGGTGAGCTTGATCCACAGCGGAATCTTCACCGCCGCGCGCACGCGCGAGACGATGGTGCGCACGCGGGCGCTGTCGCGCTCCAGTACGATGGCGCCGGGCGCGGCCTCGTTGCCGTGCGGCGCGCCGATGTTGAGTTCGAGGATGCGCAGGCCCGCCGCCTCGATCTCCCGCGCCATGGCGACGCAGCGGTCGAGATCGGCGAGGATCAGGCTCGCGATCACATAGGCATCCTGCGCCTCCGCTTCGCGGTCGAGCCGGGCGATCATCGCCAGCCAGTCGTCGAACGATTGCTGCGCAAGACCCGAACGGCAGAACAGGCTCGCATCGGCCGGCGGGTTGAAGTCCCACGGCAGCCGGCGCCATTCGCTGTCGAGCAGGGCATAATCGGTGCGGTCGAGCTGGCGGCGGGCGGCCTCGCTCTCATTGACCGATTTCGACACGACGGCAGCGGCTCCGGCGGCGAGCGCCTGCCGGATACCCTGCGCGTACATCAGATGCTCGCCCGACCCGCAGATCAGCGGTGACTTGAGGTCGATGGCGCCGATGGAGACAGCGGCGCTTACGGCCATACAGACACCTCACTCGACAACATCATCTGCCGGCTATTCCGCCGCCGAGAGCACCGGCCGGAACGGCAACGGCTTTTCCGGATCGTCGCGACGTTCTTCAAGGCCATCGAGCAATTCCGCGATCCGGTCCACATAGGGGTTCTTGTCATAAATCTCATAGAGCGTTCCCGCGAGGCGAACAGGATCGCCGGAATAGTAGCGTTCGTAAAGCTGCTGCCGGCCGGAGAACGACGACACGGCGGCATCGAAAGCAAGCCGGAACAGCTTGATGCGATAGCGCGAGTCCGCGTTCGCCGCCTGGAAGTAGGTCTCGACGTCCTTGCCGACCGGGCCGCTCAGTTCCGCGTATGACGGCACGGCGACGAGGCCGCCGGCGCCGAGGATCTGAATGATCTCGCACATGCGGATGAACATCTTCGGGAACATCATGCGCACGGTCCACAGCGGCATCGCCGCGGGCGTGGTGAACCCTTGCGCGTTCGGCGCGGCGTCGACCTCGCTGGCGCGCAGGCAGGCACGCACGAATTCGGTGTACTGGATCATCTCCGCCAGCATGCCCTGCACGTGCAGATGCGCGTCGATCTTGGTCGAGCGCGCCATGGCAAACGCCAGCGCCATCATGAACTCGGCCTTGGCCAGGTTCTTGGTGCTGAACTGATGCATGATCTGCGGCATCGCGCCGGTGCGGTTGTAGAGGCCGTTGCACATCTCCGCATCGCGGTAGATGAACACCTTCTCCCACGGGATCAGCACGTTGTCGAAGATCACCATGGCGTCGGTCTCGTCGAGCCGCGACGACAGCGGATAGTCCATCGGCGAGCCCGGATTGCCGTGGATCACCGACGGCCGGCAGATGAAGCGCAGGCCTTGCGCGTTCACCGGCACCGCGAAGCCGAACGCATAAGGCTTCGCCTCCTCGCTGTTGGCGAGATAGGTCGATGGCATCACCAGCAGGTCTTGCGAATAGGCGCACAGCGTCGAGACCATGCGCGCGCCATGGACGACGATGCCGGCATCGGTCTCCTTCACCACCTTGGCCGCCAGATCCTTGTCCTGCTTCTCGACCGGCTTGGAGCGGTCGACCTGCGGATTGATCAGGGTGTGGGTCATCGCGATGTCGTTCTCGCGACAATAGAGATAGTAATTCCAGATATTGTCGGCGTATTTCTGCTCTTTCTGGCCGAACGCCTCCCTGGCGCAGGCGAAGCCGGTGAGCGTGATATTCATGAAATCCGGGCTGCGGCCGAACATGCCGCAGGTCGAATCCATCCACGTCTTCACCATGTCGCGGCGGCGTTCGAGATCGTTCATGCTCCTGGGCTGGATGAACGACAGGCCGACACGCGCGCCGCTGGTCGGCGACTGATAAGTCATGCGCTCGATCAAGTTTTGATGGTGCTGCATGTCGTAGAGTTCGGCCATGGTGTAGGCCGCGCCGGCAAAGCGGCGGTCGGTGGTGACGTCGGTCACCAGTTCGCCGTCGATCCACATCTGACGGCCGTCCCGCAGGGACTCGAGATATTGCTTGCCGGTCCGGATACCCATTGCTTACCCCTGGCTCTCTCCGCAGATGTGATGCGATCAGCCGTCGACGCCTTCGAATACGATCAGGCCGTATCCGGTGAGCATCGGCGCATAATAATGGCGGTGAATGCGCCGCACCTTCTCGCCGAGCGCCGAGCGCATGGCGAGCCACATGATCATCTCGACCGATTCCGCGCCGCCGCGCTCCATGTAGTCGTGATGACGCAATGCGACGAGCGCCTGCGGATCGGATTCGAGCTTGTCGAGGAATTCATTGTCCCACTGCGGATTCATGAACCCGAAGCGGTCGCCGTGCAGCTGATGCGACATGCCGCCGGTCGCGACCACCAGCACGCGCAGGTCCTCCGGATAGGTCTCGACCGCGTGGCGGATCGCCTGGCCGAGATGGAAGAAGCGCTTCGGCGTCGGCAGCGGATGTTGAATCACATTGGCGGCGAGCGGCACCAGCGGCGCCGGCCAGCGGTTGTCGGTGAGCAGCGGCAGGATCGAGAGAATGCCGTGGTCGACAGTCATTTCCTGACAGATGGTCGGATCGAACTCGTCTTCGACGAGACTCTGCGCCAGATGCCAGGAAAATTCGGCATTGCCCGGCAGGTCCGGGAAATCGCGCTTGCCCCAGCCCTCGTCCGCCTGCGGATGCTGATCCGCGACGCCCAGCGCGAAGGTCGGATAGGCGTCGAAGAAAAAGCGGTTCATGTGGTCGTTGTAGACCGCGACGATCAGATCGGGCTTGAGCTTTTCCAGCCACGCCTTCGCCGGCTCGAAGCCGTCATAGAGCGGCTTCCACATCGGGTCGTTCTGCAACCCGCGGTCGAACGAATGCGCGATCGAAGGCGCGTGCGAACAGCCGATGCCACCGACGATGCGTGCCATGTCATGATCCTCGTCAGTGATCTCTCGGCGCCGCCGTGCCCTGCTGGCCCGGCCGCGTCTTCATGAACTCATCGAAGCTCTCGCCGCGCATCTGCGCGCCCATCTTCAGAAGATTTTCGCCGACCGCGCCGCCGACCTTGATCAGCACGTAGATATTGCCGCCGGCGGCGACGAGGCCCTTCCAGTCGCGCTTGCGCACCAGATCGATCTCCGCGTCGGTCATGCCGAAGCGGCGCATATAGCCGGCCTCGTCCGCCTTGAAGGCGTCGCGGTTGGCCGGGTCGGTCAGCGACATGGAAAACTTGTTGATGCGGTAGCCCTGCCGCGAGCGCGCGCCGGTGAAGACCGACGTGCCGGGAATGGGGGTATCGCGATATGTGGCGCCTGCCATGACGGCCGTCCTTGTGCTTCCATCCCGCAGGTTTTCCCTGCCGGCCCCGTGAGCGAGGCTCTGTCGCATGTCATTTTTCGAGACACGCTTCTTTGCTACGGAACAGGCTAACAAACGATTTTTGGAAACGTCAATGATGGAATCGAAATTGACAGGAAAAATCGCTGTTTTTATAGTTTCGATCAGAAACCTTGTTCCACACTGAGAAACAACCACCGCTTTTCGCGGAACGACTGAGGGAGCCGAATGCCGAGTTACGCGCTGGCCGTCGATATCGGCGGCACATTCACCGACGTTGTTCTGCGCAGCGACAGCGGCCAGACCTGGGTCGATAAAACGCTGACGACCCCCGAACAGCTCGACGTCGGCTTCTTCCGTGCCGTCGATTCCGCGCTGGCAAAGGCCGGCATCAAGCCCGCCGCCGTCACCGACGTGGTGGTGCACGCCACCACCGTCGTCACCAACGCGGTGATCGAGCGCAAGGGTCCGCGCACCGCGCTGCTCGTCACCGAGGGTTTCCGCGACATCCTGACGATCCGCGACGAGCATCGCTATGAGATGTTCGATCCGCAGATCGAATTCCCCGAGCCGCTGGTCGGCTCCGACATGACGTTTGGCGTGAAGGAGCGCGTGCTGGCCACCGGCGACGTACACACACCGCTTGATACGAAAGCGGCCGAAGCCGTCGCCGACGACCTCAAGGCCAAAGGCGTCGTCTCGGTCGCGATCTCGTTCCTCAACGCTTATCTCAATCCCGCTAACGAGCGGGCGATGCGCGACGTTCTGAAAAAGCGTATTCCGAATCTCTATGTGTCGATCTCGTCGGACGTCGCGCCGCAGATCCGCGAATATCCGCGCACCTCGACGGTGGTGATGAACGCCTATACGGCGCCGATCACCGGCCCCTATCTCGATGCGCTGGTGGCGGGTCTCAAGAAGCGCGGCTTCGGCAACGAGCCGCTAATCATGTTGAGCAACGGCGGCGTGATCGGCGTCGAGATCGCCAAGATCTTCCCCGTCCGCATGGTCGAATCCGGCCCGGCCGCGGGCGCGCTCGCAGCCGCCTACTTCGCCGAAGTGCTCGGCCTCGACCGGCTCCTCTCGTTCGACATGGGCGGCACCACCGCGAAGGCCTGCATCATCGAGGATCGCCATCCGCTGGTGACCGGCAATTTCGAGGTGGACCGCATCTATCGCTTCAAGTCGGGCAGCGGCCTGCCGATCCTCATTCCCTCGGTGGATATGATCGAGATCGGTGCCGGCGGCGGCAGCATCGCTTCGGTCAGCAATCTCGGTCTGCTCAAGGTCGGCCCGCAAAGCGCCGGCTCGACGCCCGGCCCGGTCGCCTATGGTCGCGGCGGCACCAATCCGACCGTCACCGACGCCGATCTCGTGCTCGGTTATCTCGACGCCGACAACTTTCTCGGCGGCGACATGAAGCTCGATCTCAAAGGCGCCGAGAAGCAGATGGGCGAACTCGGCAAGAAGCTCGGCACCTCGACGCGCGACGTCGCCGCCGGCATCTATCGTGTGGTCGGCGAATCCATGACTGCCGCGGCACGCGCCCACGCGGTCGATCGCGGCATCGACTATCGGGGCGTGCCGCTGTTCGCATTCGGCGGCGCCGGTCCGGTCCATGCCTGCTACGTCGCTGATCTGCTCGAAAGCCCGATGGTGATCTATCCGCCGCTGGCGAGCGTGTTGTCCGCGTTCGGCACGCTGGTGACGCCGCCGCGGCTCGACCTGAGTCAGGGCGCGCTGGCGCGGCTGTCCGCGGTCGACTGGCACGGCGTCGACGGCATCATCGACAAGCTGGTGGACGACTCGCGCAAGGGTCTCGCCAGCGCCGGCTGCAAACCGAACGAAATCACCTTCAAGTTCGGGGCCGACATGCGCTATTTCGGCCAGCAGAACGAAGTGACCGCCTGGTTCGACACCGATCCGCGCAAGAAGCACGATGCCGCCGCGGTGCGCGAAGTGTTCGAGAAGGAATACGAGAAGCTTTACAGCATGCGGCTGCCGGAGGTCGACATCGAGATCGTGTCGTGGCGGCTGGTGGCAACCGGCCCCCTCGCCTCGCGCGACAGCAAGATCGACCTGAAGCGAGAGCCGGCGAAACCGATCCGCACCCGCAGCGCGCGCTTCAACGGCGACGACGTGCAGGCGCCGGTCTATGCGCGGCGTGAGCTGGCGCAGGGCCAGAGCATCGACGGACCCGCGATCATCGAGGAACGCGAGACCACCATCATCATTCTTCCCGGCTGGCGCGCCAAGGTCGACAAGACCGGGTGCATCATGGCGACAAAGGATTAATCACCATGGGCGTTACCTTGGACGGCATCGAGCTCGAGATCGTCTGGAGCAACATCATCAGCATCGTCAGCGAACAGGCGAAGGCGCTGCAGCGCATCGCCTTCTCGCCGATCGTGCGCGAAGCGGGCGACCTCGCCAACGCTCTGTTCGACAAGCGCGGCCGCATGGTGGCGCAGGCGGTGACCGGCACGCCCGGCCACATCAATTCGCTCGCCGCCGCGGGCAAGCATTTCGTCGAGGCGTTCCCGACGCAGACGCTGCGCGAAGGCGACGTGCTCATCACCAACGATCCGTGGCTGTCCGCCGGACACTTCTTCGACATCACGGTGATGCTGCCCGCGTTCCACAAGGGCAAGCTGATCGGCTTCTTCGGCTCGACCATCCACCACACCGACATCGGCGGCTACGGCGTCGGCGCCGGCGCCCGCGACATCCACGAGGAAGGCTTGTGGATTCCGATGCTCAAGCTCTACGACGCGGGCGAGCCGAACAAGACGCTGTTCGAGATGATCCGCCGCAACGTGCGTACGCCCGATCACGTGTTCGGCGACCTCGCCGCGCAGGTCTCGAGCGCCAGGCTCGCGGGCAAGCGGCTCTCCGCGCTGCTCGACCGGCAGGGTTACGAGGACATCGACGAATTGTCGGAAGAGATCATCTCGCGCTCGGAGAAGGCGACGCGGGAATCGATCCGCAAGCTCAAGGCCGGCACCTATCATGGCGAAAGCTCGTTCGACGTGCCGGGCGGCGACGTGATCACGCTCAAGACCGCCGTGACGATTGATCCGAAGCTCGGCGAGATCACCATCGACTTCGCCGGCAGTTCGGGCCCGAGCCCCTATGGCATTAATGTGGTGATGAACTACACCCACGCCTATTCCACCTTCGCGATCCGCTCCTGCCTCGATCCCGAACTGCCGAACAATTTCGGCAGCCTCGCACCGATCAAGGTGGTCGCGCCGGAAGGCTGCATCGTCAATTGCAAGTATCCGGTGCCGGTCAACGCCCGTCACGTCGTCGGCATGTATGTGCCGATGCCGATCCTCAAGGCGCTCTATCATGTGATGCCGGAGCGCGTGCTGGCCGAGGGTTCGGGCGCGGTCTGGACCATCCAGATCCAGGGCCGCGACGATCGCGGCGACCCCTTCACCTCGTCGATGTTCAACTATTCCGGCGGCATGGGCGCGCGACAGACCAAGCCGGGTCCGTCGGCCACCTGCTATCCGACCGGCGTCGCCGCGGTGCCGATCGAGGTGCTGGAAGCGTCGATGCCGATCCTGTTCACCCGCAAGGAATTGCGCGAAGGCTCCGGTGGCGCCGGCGCCTCACCGGGCGGCAACGGACAGATCATCCAGTGGACCATGCGGACCAAGACCGACTGGCTGCTCAATACGGTGGCGAGCCGAACCAACCTCGCCCCGGAAGGCCTGGCCGGCGGCAAGCCCGGCGCAGCCGGACGCTTCCTTGTCAACGGCAAGCCGGTGAGCGAAGCTCGGAAAATGGTGATGAAGCCCGACGATCAGGTCACCCTGGAAACGCCGGGCGGCGGGGGTTACGGCGCGGCCTGAAATCCATCGCACCGTTCTCTCGTTTCGGCCTCTGATGCGTTCACGACGGAATCAGCTCAAGACTGAATCAACAATGACAAAACAGACCGGGAGAAAACGACAATGCGGAGTGCTCTTGCTGGGAGAGGTATTGCGGCAGGCTTGACCGGCTTGCTGCTGGGCGTGTCGCTTGCGAGCGTTGCGCAAGCACAGGTCTCCGACGATAAAGTAAAGATCGGCGTATTGACCGACATGTCCGGCCCGGCCTCGACGCCGACCGGACAAGGTTCTGTCACCGCCGCGCAGATGGCGGTCGACGACTTCGGCGGCAAGGTCAACGGCAAACCGATCGAACTGATCTTCGCCGACCACCAGCTCAAGCCCGACGTCGGCGCCGGCATCGCGCGGCGCTGGTATGACGTCGATCAGGTCGATCTGATCGTCGACGTGCCGGTTTCCTCGGTCGGCCTCGCGGTGCAGAACGTCGCCAAGGAAAAGCAGAAGCTCTTCATCACCCACTCCACCGGCTCCACCGATTTCCACGGGAAGTTCTGCACGCCCTATGCGATCCAGTGGGTGTTCGACACCCGCGCGCTGGCGGTCGGCACCGCCAAGGAGATCACCAAGCGCGGCGGCAAGAGCTGGTTCTTCATCACCGACAACTATGCGTTCGGCCATTCGCTGGAGAAGGACGCGAGCGAGGTGATCAACGCCAATGGCGGAAAGGTGGTCGGCTCGGTGAAGCCGCCGTTCGCGGCGCCGGAGTTGTCGTCGTTCATGCTGCAGGCGCAAGCGTCGAAGGCGCAGGTGATCGGCATCGCCGGTGGCCCGCCCAACAACACCAACGAGATCAAGCTCGCCTCCGAGTTCAATATCATCAAGGGCGGCCAGCAACTCGCCGGCCTGCTCGTCCTCATCACCGACATTCACGCGCTCGGGCTGAAGACCGCGCAGGGCCTCGTCCTTACCACCTCGTTCTACTGGGACATGGACGACAAGACCCGCGCCTGGTCGAAGCGCTACTTCGAGAAGATGAACCGGATGCCGACCATGTGGCAGGCCGGCGTCTACTCGTCGGTGACGCATTATCTGCAGGCGGTGAAAGACTCCGGCACCGACGAGCCGCTGAAGGTCGCCGCCAAGATGCGCGAGAAGCCCATCGAGGACTTCTTCTCCCGCAACGGCAAGCTGCGCGAAGACGGCCTGATGGTTCATGACCTCGTGCTCGTTCAGGTCAAGACGCCGGAAGAGTCGAAAGCGCCGTGGGACTACTACAAGATCCTCGCCACCATCAAAGGCGAGGACGCGTTCGGCCCACCGGACCCGGCCTGCACGATCGGCAAGAAATAGCGCCAATCCCCGTTACGACGAAAAGCCGCCCCTCCGGGCGGCTTTTTGCTGGCAGATTTCCGAAGCGTTTTCTTCAGCCAATCGATAAAAACCAATGGCAACCGTTTCTTAAGCGTAACCCCCGCATCTTGCTGGGACAGCAGCGATGGGAAACCCGTGCGCTATCGCCTCGCAATCGCGGTGATTTTACCGCTGGCATTTGTGTTTTGGTGGAATCGTGGAGTGGATGCCGCCCCCGAGGGACGGACCGCCGCCGCGAGCGCGCGAGCGCCTGCCTCCTCCCCGGCCGCATCGTCGGCTATGGCCAAGCTCAAGGCTCTCTACCGCCGGCCGGCCAAATCTGATTTTCCCCCGGACAACCCGTTCAGCGACGCCAAGGCCACGCTCGGTCGCAAGCTGTTCTTCGATACCGCGCTGTCCGGCCCCCGCACCCATTCCTGCGGAACCTGCCATCAGCAATCCCTGGCCTGGGCCGACGGACGCGCCCGCGCACTCGGGGCGAACGGGCAGACATTGGCGCTGCGCTCGCCGACCCTGATCGACATCTGGACCGTGCCGGTGCTGGGCTGGGACGGCAAATTCCCCGATCTCGAATCCGTGGCGTTCACGCCGATCCTGAGCCCCGGCAATATGGGGATGCCGTCCGCCGAGGAAGCCGTCCGGCGGATCAACGAGAATCCCGACTACGCCCCGCTGTTCGCCGACGCCTTCGATACGCCGGAGGTCACCCAGCGCAAGATCGAGCTGGCGCTCGCCACCTTTGAGCGAACCATCACCTCGCGTGATGCTCCATTCGACGCCTGGATCAAGGGCGACGAGCGCGCCATCGGCCGGGCCGCCAAGCGCGGCTTTATCCTGTTCAACGGCAAGGCCAATTGCGCGGCCTGTCACAGCGGACCATCGTTTACCGACGGCTCGTTCCATGACATCGGCAGCGCGACCGGGGGCGATGTCGGACGCGGCCGCCTATTCCCGACGTCGGAAAAGCTGCGCTACGCCTTCAAGGTGCCAACCTTGCGGGAAATCGACCGGCGCGCGCCCTATATGCACGACGGCTCCGTTGCGTCCTTACAGGACGTGATCGCGCTTTATGACAAAGGCGGAATCGACCGGCCGAGCCGTTCGGACGACATCCGCCCGCTGCATCTGACGCGGCGTGAGAAGAACGATCTGCTTGCCTTCCTGCGCACGCTGACTGCCAAGCCGGCGGCGTCCGGACGGAACTAGCATTCACAGCGGCAACTCGATCTCGATCGGCGCCGCGAGCCGCAGAACATGTCAGCAGAAGCAGGGCAATGCCGCGCCGAGCATCCCAAGGCCGGCGACGAGGCACAGGGCGCTGGCGTTCTCCAGCGTTTCGCGGCTCATGGTCCAGCGCAGCGAGGCGCCGGCGAGCGCCGGGCTGATCAAAGTTCCGATAATTCCAAGAACGCCGGTCATCAAGCTCCCCCTCCACATGCTTAGACTGTACAACGCGGGTGCTGAGGAGCCGTTTCCCCGATGCCTAAAATTGAAGGTAATCCACGGGGAACTTCGCGCAGCGTTATGCGCGATCACCTCGCGCTATCGCGCCACAATTAACTACAAAGCAAATCAAAACAGCGCTAAATGCGGCGACGGGCTATACTAAACAGATCGTAAATCGGTACCCGTGTTTTTAGATGATTAACCATATGATCATCGCGCCTCGGCGCGGCTGGCGGCACTCCGTCCTCACCGTTGCGCTGGGCACCTTGCTCGCGACGGTCACCGCCGAAGCCGCGCAAGCTCACGTCAAATGGTTCTGCGCTTACGATGTCGCCGGTCAACCGCGCGGACTCGAGAACGTACTGTGCGCCGATTTCGAACTGCTGGTGGTGGCGGCGATGCTGTTCCTGCTGTCCGGCACCTTCCTCGAAGGCACGCCGGTCGGCATCGCAATGATCAACGGTCTCAACCGGCTTACCCGCGTGCTGCGCGACAACACCGAACTGGTGATGCGTGCGGTCGCCGGATTCTTCTTCGTATCGCTGTGGGCGCTTGGCGGCATCATCCTGACGCCGGAGTTGAAGACCACGTCGACCGCGATCCCGCTGATCCAGCTCGCGATCGCCGCTGGTATGATGTCGCGCGTGACGCTGCCGCTGTCGGGGCTTGGTATCGTCGTGCTGTTCGGCATCGCCGTGTGGAATTACGGCGTGTTCCACCTCGCCGACTATCCGATCTTCCTCAGCGTCGCGGCTTATTTCGCGCTGGTCGGTCTGCGCCGCGATCTGTTCGGCCTGCGCCCGGTCGACGTCATCCGCTACGGCGCGGCGATCACGCTGATGTGGGCCTCCATCGAGAAGTGGGCCTATCCGGAGTGGAGCTTCCCGCTGTTCGACCAGCATGCGCGGCTCACGCTCGGCTTCGATCCGGAATTCTACATGCGCACCGCCGGCGTGATCGAATTCGCGCTCGCCTTCGCGCTGATCTGGACGCCGCTGGTGCGCCGCTGCGCCGCGATCATGCTCGCCGGCATGTTCATCAGCGCCTGCTTCGAATTCGGCAAGATCGACGTGATCGGCCATTCGGCGATCATCGCCGTGCTGTTCGCGATCATCGCCGACGACAAGACCGTGACCGTGGAACGCCGGGCGCCGTGGCTGCTGCCGCCGGCCTTCGCCGCGTCGCTCGCAGGCTTCCTGATGGTCTACTACGCCAGCCACGCGCTGCTGTTCAAAACGGCGATCCTGTAGATCGGCGGCGCTCGGGTCGCGCGACAGCGCTACTGAACGGTGACGACCAGCTTCATCTTGGGATGGATGGCGCAGCGGACCGTGAAAGTCCCCGCCTCCGGAAACACCACCTCGAATCGCGAGCCGGGCTTCTGGTCGCCGGAATCGAAACTGAACGCGGTGGTCCGCAGATAGGCATGATGCAGCAGATCGGCGTCGTCATTGACGATGGCGACCGACTGACCGCGCTTGATGGTGATCTCGCCGGGACGGAACTCCCGTCCTTTCTGCGAGACGGACTGGACCACGTCGGCCAGCGCCAGGCCCGTGACCGCGCCGCCGGCCAGCGCAACGCCGACCAGGACGATAACAGACTGCGCCAGCGCCAGCCCGCGCCATCTGGACGAGCCTGAAAGCGGGATGCTGCAACCCTTGAATCGCAAACCCGAGACCCTCCGCGTCATCGGCACGCCATGGCTCAATGTCGGATCGGCCGGTTAAGCCGGCGTTAACAATCCCATCAACTAGCGCTTTCTCCACACGCCAATTTAAGGCGTCCCCGCCCATCGTCGGTCCCGATCCCACGGGCAATGGGATGATGGAACTGCGGCTGATGTCGACCGAGACCACCCGCTCGATGAACCGGCGCCTTCATAGGCGTCGCGGGACGATTCGCAGCCGGATCCTGGTCGCGTTCCTGGCAATCGGCATGATCACCGCGACGCTCGGTGCCTATGCGATCTACGGCATCCGCAATGCCGGCACGCTGGTCACCAAGACGTTCGACGAAACGCTGATGTCGATCAACTATGCTCGCGCCGCCGCGGCGGACTTCGCCGCTATCCAGGCTGCATTCCTGCGCCGCGAGACCAGCAAGGATGAAAAAGCCCGTGCCGCTCTCGACGATCAGATCGAGAAGCTGATCGACACGCTCAATGACGATCTTGCCGTGGCGGCGGAACGCTCGCATTCGAAGCGCGCCACCGAAGCCGCGGGTAACGTCAAGGAAGCGGCGGCAACCTGGAGCAAGCTCCGCACCAAACTGCACGAGAGTGCCGGCTCGCCGGACGCCTGGATCGAAATCGACAAATACGCCGATACGGTCAATCAGCAGATCGACCTCCTGGTGAATTACACCGCCGGCGACGGCTTCCTCTACCGTCAGGAAGCGCTGGAAACCGTCGCGCGCGACGTCCGTCTCAATATGATCGGCACCGCGCTCGCTTTGCTGCTCGCTGCCATCGTCTCCTGGCTGCTGGCGCAACGGATCATCGGTCCGGTTGCCGCCGCGTCTCAGGTCGCCAAACGGATCGCTGGCGGCGATCTCGACGTCACCATCCCGGTCGGCGCGCGCGATGAACTGGGCGCGCTGCTCGAATCCATGGGCACCATGCGCGACAATATCCGCGCCATGGTGGAGCGCGAGATTTCCGAGCGCCGGTCGGCACAGACGCAACTTGCGGAATCGCTGGAAAGCTCGCGCGAAGGCATCATTCTGCTCGGCCCGAACGGCCAGCTTCGCCTCGCCAACTCGCAGGCGATCGACTATCTGCGCGAAGACCGCGAACTGCTCGACCATATCACCTCGGCATTCGGCACCGACGAAGCGCGCCTGCCCGATGGCCGCTGGCTGCGCGTCAGCAACAACCGGACCCATGACGGCGGCAGCATCGTCATGTTCGGCGATATCACCGCGCTGAAAGAGCAGAAGGCGCAACTGCGTGAAACCAATCTGCGGCTCGACGCGGCGCTCGACAACATGTCGCAAGGGCTGTGCTTCTTCGACCATGAAAACCGCCTGCAGGTGGTCAACCGGCGTTACTGCGAGATTTTCAACCTCTCGCCGCAACTGATCCGCCCCGGCATCAGCTATAACGACATGCTGATGCTCAGCGTCGCCGCGGGCAATTACGGCGGTCGCACGCTGGACCAGATCGTCGAGGATCGCGAGAGTCATCTGCGCAGCGGTGAAGCCGGTCCGTATTTTCAGGAACTGGCCGACGGACGGGTCATTTCCATCGCGCAGCAGACCACCAGCAATGGCGGCTGGGTCGCCACATACGAGGATGTCACGGAGCAGCGCCGCGCCGAATCCCGCATAGCCTTCATGGCGCGTCACGACGCGCTCACCGACTTGCCGAACCGTCTGCTGTTCCGCGAGCGCGTCGAGCATGCGCTGGCGCAGTCCAACCGCGGCCGCGGTTTCGCCGTCCTGTGCGTCGGCCTCGACAAGTTCAAGGCGATCAACGAAACCCTCGGCCATGCGGTCGGCGACAAGCTGCTGGTCGCGGTCGCCGCGCGCATGCGCGGCTGCGTGCGCGAGATCGATACCATCGCCCGCCTCGGCGGCGACGAATTCGCCGTGGTGCAGATCCAGATCGGCTATCCGGAGGATGCGGCGCTGCTGTCGCGCCGGATCATCAATGCGGTTTCCGAACCGTTCGAGATCGAAGGTCACCGCATCACCATCGGCTGCAGCGTCGGCATTTCCATCGCGCCCGGCGACGGCACGTCGAGCGAGAAGCTGATCAAGGGCGCGGACGTCGCGCTCTATCGCGCCAAGAGCGAAGGCCGCGGCACCTGGCGGTTCTTCGAGGCGGAAATGGACGCACGCCTGCAGGCGCGCCGCGCGATCGAGCTCGATCTGCGCAATGCGCTCGACAACGGCGAATTCGAGGTGTTCCACCAGCCGATCTTCGATCTCGACAAGAACCGGTTCAGCGGCTGCGAGGCGCTGGTGCGCTGGCGGCATCCGGTCAACGGGCTGATCTCGCCGGACAGCTTCATCACCATCGCCGAGGATATCGGCGAGATCACGCGGCTCGGCGAGTGGGTGCTACGCCGCGCCTGCGAGGACGCGAGCCGCTGGCCGTCCGGCATGAAAGTCGCGGTCAACGTCTCGCCGATACAGTTCCGCGATACCGGTCTGGTGCAGGCCGTGCGCAACGCGCTCACCGCATCGGGCCTGCCGGCGCAACGGCTGGAGCTGGAAATCACCGAATCCGTGCTGCTGGCCAACAACAGCACCACGCTCACCACGCTGCATGAGCTACGCGCGCTCGGCGTGCGTATCGCACTCGACGATTTCGGCACTGGCTATTCGTCACTGAGCTATCTGCGCAGTTTTCCGTTCGACAAAATCAAGATCGACCGCTCGTTCGTGCGCGATCTCAGCGCCGCCGAAGGCTCGAAGATGATCGTGCGCGCCATCATCAACCTCAGCAAGAATCTCGGGATGGTCACAACCGCTGAAGGCGTCGAGACCAACGAGCAGTTGGAGTTGGTCCGCAGCGAAGGCTGCGACGAGGTGCAGGGCTATCTGTTCGGCCGCCCGATGCCCGTGGACGCGCTGCCGGAAGCGTTCAATGCCACTCGCAAATCGAAGAAGCCTCCGATCCTGCGCGCGGTCTGATTTCTAGCTCTAAGAGCCCTGATCCATCTCGCGCAGCTTGAAGCGCTGGATCTTGCCGGTGGCGGTTTTCGGCAACGCATCCACCACCTCGATCCAGCGCGGATATTTCCACGGGCCGACGGTCTGCTTGACGTGCTCCTTGAGCGCGGGCGCGAGATCGTCGGTAGATTTCGCCTTGAGCACGACGAATGCCTTGGGCTTGAGCAATCCCTCCGGATCGCTCGACGGGATCACCGCGGCTTCCAGCACCGCCGGATGACTGATTAGCGCGCTTTCCACCTCGAACGGCGACACCCAGATGCCGGACACCTTGAACATGTCGTCGGCACGGCCGCAGTAGATGTAGCGGCCGTCAGTATCGCGGAAATATTTGTCGCCGGTGCGTGTCCACGCGCCCTCGAAGGTGCTGCGGGTCTTGTCGCGCTGGTTCCAGTAGCCGTCTGCCGCAGAGGCGCCGCGCACCAGCATCTCGCCGATCTCGCCGTCCGGCACCGCGTCGCCCTTGTCGCTGACCAGCCGCACCTCGTAACCCGGCACGGCGCGGCCGGACGCGCCGTAGCGCAAATCGGCCGGCGCATTGGACAGGAAGATGTGCAGCATCTCGGTCGAGCCGACGCCATCGAGGATGTCGACGGCAAACCGCTTCTTCCAGGCGAGCCCGACCTGCTCGGGTAGGGCTTCGCCCGCCGAGGTGCAAATCCGCAGCTTTGGCGAGCCGGTTTCGCCCGCGAGCGCGGCATCACCGAGCATCGCCGCGAACAAGGTCGGCACGCCGTAGAAGATCGTCGGCTGATGCTGGCGCATCAGAGCGAACATGGTCGCCGGCGTCGGCCGGTCCGGATTGAGAATGGTGGTGGCGCCGACCGAGAGCGGGAAGGTCATGGCGTTGCCGAGGCCATAGGCGAAGAACAGCTTCGCCGCCGACAGGCACACATCGTCCTCGCGGATGCCGAGCACCTGCCGCGCATAAGTGTCGGCCGTCGCCATCAGGCTGCCGTGCACATGGCGCACGCCTTTCGGCGCGCCGGTCGAGCCCGACGAATAGAGCCAGAAGGCCGGCTCGTCGCGATGCGCCGCGACCGTCGCGAACTGCTCCGGTTCGGCCGCAAGCGCGGTCGCGAAATCTAGGTGCGAACGGCCGCTGCCGCCGACGACGACCACATGCTTGAGGTCGGGGAGCCGCGCCAGGATCGGCTCGACAGTCGGCAACAAAGCAGCAGAAATGAACAGCACGCGAGCGCGCGAGTCCGCCAGCATGTAGGCATATTGATCGGCGTTGAGCAGCGTGTTGAGCGGAACCGGGACGACGCCGGCGCGGATCGCGCCGAGGAACACCACCGGAAATTCCACGGTATCGAGCATGATCATGCCGACCCGTTCCTCGCGCCGCACGCCGAGCCGCTGCAGCAGATGGGCAAGCCGGCGCGTCTCGGTCTGCAACGCGCCGTAGGTGAGGGTCCGCGCCGGGTCGATATAGGCGGGCTTGGCGCCCCGGCCCTGATCGACGTTGCGGTCCAAAAGATCTGTGACGGCGTTATAGGCGCTCGCGCTCACGGCATTCCCTCCGGCAAAGGCCGCTTCTCCCGACCGGGGGCAGCCGTTTTGTAATTATATCTCCTATAAAGTCCCTATTCAGGGCTTGGTGTCAATCATACCTTGCATTATTATGCATAATCTCGGTTCGGGGCCGAGTCGGCGCCATTCCAGGCCGCCATAGTTTGAGGCGACATGTCTGAGGCCGATCCGCGCGAAACCACTTTCCTTCAGCAGCTTGGCCAGAGCGTCCGGCAGACCCGGGCCGTGCGCGGCATGTCGCGCAAGGTGCTGTCGCAAACCTCCGGGCTATCGGAACGTTACATCGCCCAACTGGAAAGCGGCCAGGGCAATGTCTCGATCCTGCTGCTGCGCCGCGTCGCCGCCGCCATGGGCGCGCGGCTCGACGATCTCATTCCCGGCAGCGAAGCGCCGGCCGACTGGGCCGTGGTGCGCGATCTGCTGGGCCATGCCAGCGACGAACAGATCGCGCGGGTGAAAGCCATCCTCGCGGGCGACACGACGCCGATCCGCAGCGCGCCGGCGAACCGCGTCGCCCTGATCGGCCTGCGCGGCGCCGGCAAATCAACGCTCGGGCAGTTCGCCGCCGACAAGCTGGGTTGGCGCTTCGTCGAACTCGATCGCGAGATCGAGCGCGAGGCGGGACTGTCCATGGCGGAGATCTTCGCGCTTTACGGGCAGGAAGGCTATCGCCGGCTAGAACAGGCGCAGGTGCGCCGCTTCACCGGTGCGCGCGAGCCGCTGCTGCTGGCGACCGGCGGCGGCATCGTCGCCGAACCGCTGACCTTCGATCTGGTCCTGTCGTCGTTCTTCACCGTCTGGCTGAAAGCGACGCCGGAGGACCACATGCAGCGCGTGCGCGACCAGGGCGATCTGCGGCCGATGGGTGAGGATCGCTCGGCGATGCAGGAGTTGCGCGCGATCCTGTTGAGCCGCGAGCCGCTTTATGCGCGCGCCCATGCGGTGCTGGAAACCAGCGGCCTCGACGTGACGCAGGCCGGCGAAACGCTGGTGCATACCGTGCGCCAGCACGTCGCCGCGGCAGCGTGATCACTGCATCAGGCTGACGTGGGCGGCGACGATGCGCCAGCCCTCGGGGAAGCGCACCCAGGTCTGCATCTGCCGGCCGGTGCGGCCCGGCGCCGACGGGCGCTCATAGAGCGTCGACGCCACCGCGAAGTCGCGGCCGTAGGTGGTGATCACCGTCTTCGACAGCGTGCGCCCGAGCGCGACCGGCGAGCGCGCCGCGCGGAACGCCATGATCTCATCGTAGCCATAGAGGTTTTCGGTGGCGCCGTATCGGACCGTACGCGGATCGTTGCGGAACAGCTCATCGAGCACCGCGACGTCGTTGTTGACCAGCGCCGTCTCGTAACGCTCGAACGCGGCGCGGACCTCGGCGACGACCTCGGGACGATCGACTTCCATATCTGACATTTTCTCGAAGCCCCATCGACGTCATAAGTCAGTCCGACTTCCACAATTCGTCATGCCCGGCCTTATGCCGGGCATCCCGCTCAGGCGGGTATAGTGCATCCCCTTATCGGGATGGCCGGGACTTTGCCCGGCCATGACCAAACTATCGCGGGCGCTCCACCTTGTTGGCTCGCTTCTCCAGAAACGCGACCAGCCGTTCCTTGGCATCCTTGGAGCTTTGCACCACGCCGGTGACCATCGACTCCAGGAACAGGCCCTGATCCGGCCCCATCTCGGCGATGCGCGGCAGCGCCTGGATGATGGCGAAATTGCTGAGTGGCGCGTTCGAGCCGGCGCGGCGCGCGATCTCGAGGCCCTTGGCCAGTCCTTCGCCGGCACCCACCAGATATTGCGAGAAGCCGAACTGATAGCCTTCCTGCGCATTCAAGGTGCGTCCGGTCATCATCAGATCGGTGACGCGTGCCACGCCGAGAAGCCGCGTCAGCCGCATCGCGCCGCCGCCGCCGAGGAAGATGCCGCGCTGGCCTTCCGGCAGGCCGTAAAATGTCGTCGGCTCGGCGACGCGCAGATGCGTGGCGCTCGCCAGCTCAAGTCCCGCACCGATCACCGCGCCATGCAGCACGCTGACCACCGGCACGCGCGCATATTGCACGTCGTGGAACGCATCATGCCATTCGCGCGAATGAAACGCACCTTCGGCCGCATCCTTCTCGGTGAGTTCGCTGAGATCGAGCCCGGCGGAAAAATTGTCGCCTTCACCGGCGACCACCACTGCTTTGACGTCGTCGGCAAGATTGTTGAAGAACAGCTTGATGCCGCGCAGCATGTCCGTGTTGATGGCATTGCGCTTGTCGGCACGTGTCAGCCACAACACCGCGACCTCGTCGCGCCGCTCCGCGCGCAACGCATCCGGCAGGGTCATCTGCAACCGGCTCCAGTTTCCGCTCACCTGACGATCTCCCTGCCGGCGCGCACCCTCGTGGTGCGGCTTTTGTCCATACTTGAAAGTATGGACAAAACATCCGCCGCTTGTCAAATTGCGTTTAGCTTTCGAGGCAAATCACAGGCGGCGATCATGGCGGCAAAATCTGCGGTTCGCACGCGCCAGACCACCGGCAAACGCGCGCGCGCCGCGTCCCGATCCCGCGCCACCGCGCGGGCGGTGCGCCCAACCGCGACAGACGATCCGCAAGGGCGGCTGACCCGCAAGGCCTGGATCGAGGGTGCGATCCAGAAGCTTGCCGGCGACAGCGTCGCGGCGCTGCGCGTCGACGAACTCGCCGACGATCTCAACGTGACCAAGGGCAGCTTCTACTGGCACTTCAAGAGTCGCGAGGATCTGCTGGCGGCGGTGCTCGACCACTGGCACGCGCTGATGACCCAGGAGATCGAGGCGCTGATCATCGCGCATCCCGGCGATCCGGTGGAGCGGATGCGCAAGCTGCTGCGGATCGCCATCGCACCGCGGCCCGACGTGCCGGGCGGCCCGTTCGAGTTGACCTTGCGCGACTGGGCGCGACGCGACCCCGCCGTCGCCCAGGTGGTGCAGGAGGTGGACGAGGCGCGCGCCCGATTCCTCGCCCGGCTCTATCGCGATGCCGGCTTTGACGCCGACACCGCGCAGGACTATGCGATCGCGCAAATGGCGTTCATCATCGGCGGACGCACCGCGTTCAGCGAGGACGGCCCCGCGGCGTTCAGCCGGCGGCGCAGGATCGCCGAAGCCCTGTTCCTGCCGAAACGGCCAAGAGACACAGATCGAGAAGCATCACGATGAAAGTGAATATCCTCGGCGCAGGACCGGCCGGTCTGTATCTCGCGATCCTGCTCAAGCGCAGCGGCATCACGACAGCGTTGACCGTCCACGAGCAGAACGCCGCGGACTCGACCTTCGGCTTCGGCGTCGTGTTCTCCGACAGCGCGCTGGAATTCCTCAAGGAGGACGATCCGGCGATCCACGCGGCGATCACGCCGGACCTCGAGCGCTGGCAAGACATCACCATCAATCATGGCGGCGAGAGCGTTGCCATCGACGGTGTCGGCTTCACTGCCGTCGGCCGGCTGCATCTGCTGCAGATCCTGCAGCGCGAGGCGCTGCGGCTCGGCGTCGATATCCGCTACGGCCACACGGTCCAATCGCTCGATGAACTCGCCGGCGCGGACGTGATCGTCGGCGCCGATGGCGTCAATTCGCTGGTGCGCCGGGCAGACGAGACCGCGTTCGGCACCACAATTCGCTATCTGTCCAACCGCTTCGTCTGGTTCGGGACCACCAAGCGGTTCGAGACGCTGACGCAAACCTTCGTCAAGCACCGCCTCGGATATTTCAACGCGCATCACTATCGCTATTCCGACACGATGAGCACGTTCATCATCGAAACCGACGCAGCGACCTTCGCCAAGAGCGGTCTCGCCACACTCGATGAGGCGGCGCTCAAGGCCGCGCTGGAAGAGGTATTCGCGGACACGCTCGACGGGCATCCCCTCATTTCAAACCGCTCGATCTGGCGGCAGTTTCCGGTGATCCATAACGAGCGCTGGTCGCGCGGCAACACCGTGATCCTCGGTGACGCGCTCCACACCGCGCATTTCTCGATCGGCTCCGGCACCCGCCTCGCGCTGGAAGATGCGATCGCGCTGGCCCGTGCGCTGGCCGCTTCGCCGCGCGACGTTCCGGCAGCGCTTGCCGGCTACGAAGCGGAGCGCCGGCCGATCCTCGAACTGCTCGTCGACGCGGCGAACGCCAGCGCCGGCTGGTACGAGACGTTCCCCGACAAGATGCCGCTCGCGCCCTACGATTTTGCGATGTCCTACATCACCCGTTCCGGGCGCGTATCGCCGGAAAAGGTCGCGCGCATGGCGCCGCGTTTCATGGCGGCGTACCGGCAGCATCATCGCGAGTGAATTAGGTCGCGTTTTCTTTACGCGAACCGGGACACGCTTCGCTGGAAAACGCTCCAATAAAAAACCCTCCGGCATGCCGGAGGGTTTTTCTTATGACGATCGTGCGGCCGAAATTTACGCCGCCGCGCCTTCCTGCTTCGGGCCGCCGTCGAAGTCGGCAATACCGCCGTGCGCGGACGACCACTGGGCCGGCTGATTGAGGAAAGAGCGCACCTCGCGCAGCATGCCGCGATCGAAATGTCCGCTCTCTTCCGCGACTTCGAGGACGTCCCACCACGTCGCCAGATGATGCAGCTTCACATTCAGGTCGCGCAGGTGGCCCTGACTTTCCGGGAAGATGTCGTAATAGAACAGCACGAAGCAGTGATCGACCTGCGCGCCTGCCTTGCGCAGCGCGTTGCAGAAATTGACCTTGCTGCGCCCGTCGGTCGCGAGGTCTTCCACCAGCAGCGTGCGCGCGCCTTCGAGCAGATCGCCCTCGATCTGCGCGTTGCGGCCGAAGCCCTTGGCCTTCTTGCGGATATACTGCATCGGCAGCATCAGCTTGTCGGCGATCCAGGCGGCGAACGGGATGCCCGCGGTCTCACCGCCGGCGATGTTGTCGATCGACTCGTAGCCGATCTCCGACAGGATCACCGAGGAGGAGAAGTCCATCAGCCCCGAGCGCAGCCGCGGATAGGAGATGATCTTGCGGCAGTCGACGTAGACAGGGCTCGCCCAGCCGGAGGTAAAGAAAAAAGGCGATTCAGCATTGAAGTGAATCGCCTTGATCTCCAGCATCATTTTTGCGGTCTGGCGCGCAATGGCTTTCTTGTCAGCCGGCGAGGATGAAAAATTACTCATGAGTTCCCCTTCTGAGACCGGACGGTGAAACCGGCGGAGTACTCTGCGCGCCAGATCGCTGCTAGGCTGACCTTGCCCGCAGAAAAACTGTTGTCTTGTCCAGCGATCAAATCTTTATGGCTCTAAGCCATTGACCAGTCAACCTGATCGCCACCGAACAGGGGATGGATTTCCCCCATTTTCTCGACCGGAACCCCGTCGCAGACGAATTGCGGCCGCTTGTGCAGGGTCACGCGGTCCTCGTTCGGGGGCAGGCCGTAGAACGCCGGGCCGTTCAGGGAGGCGAAAGCCTCGAACTTGTCCAGCGCCCCCTCCTCCTCGAACACCTTGAGATAGGCGGCCAGCGCCGCCGGCGCATTGAACACGCCGGCGCAGCCGCAGGCCGCTTCCTTCAAATGACGCAGATGCGGGGCGGAATCGGTGCCGAGGAAGAACCCCGGATCGCCGCTGGTCGCCGCTTCCCGCAGCGCCAGGCGATGTTCCTCGCGCTTGAGCACCGGCAGACAATACATGTGCGGCCGCAGCCCGCCGTTGAAGATGGCGTTGCGGTTGAACAGGAGATGCTGCGGCGTGATGGTCGCGCCGAGCCGCGAGCGATGCGCCCGCACCACCGCGACCCCGTGCAGGGTGGTGACGTGTTCCATGACGATCTTCAGCGCCGGCACCTTGTCGAGGAGCGGCAGCAGGATCGCGTCGATGAACGCCTTTTCCCGGTCGAACACGTCGATCTCCGGCTTCGGCAGTTCCCCGTGGATCAGGAGCCGCATACCGGCCTCGGCCATGGCCTCAAGCACCGGGCGCACTTTATCGAGGCTGGTGACGCCGGCCGCCGAATTGGTGGTGGCATGCGCCGGGTAGAGCTTCACCGCGGTGAAGATGCCGTCGCGAAAACCGGCGATCAGGTCGGTCTTGTCGGTGTCGTCGGTGAGATAGCAGGTCATCAACGGCGTGAAGCGATGCCCGTCCACCGCCGCGAGGATACGCTCGCGATAAGCCGCCGCCTGCTTCGCCGTGGTCACCGGCGGCACCAGGTTCGGCATGACGATGGCGCGGCCGAAATGCGCGGCGGTGAAATTCACCACCGATTTCAGCACATCGCCGTCGCGGAAGTGCACATGCCAGTCGTCGGGGCGGCGGATCGTGAGAGTCGTCTGGGGGGTCATCAGCTCGGCGTACCTGTGGATGCGTAAGCATACATCAGTTCGACGCCGCGCATGAAATCGTCGATCGCCATCGCCTCGTCGGGATTGTGCGATCCGTTGCGGTTGCGCACAAAAATCATACCGGACGGCACGCCGGCATTGGCGAACACCGCGGCATCGTGGCCGGCACCGCTCGGGATCAGCTCGGTCGGATAGCCGAGCTTCTCCGAATATGTCTTGAGGCGGGCGATGATGCCCTCGTCCATCCGCGCCGGCTCGGTGTAGATGCGGTCGTCGAATTCGAATTTGACCCGACGCAGATCCGACACCGCGCGGCATTCGGAACGGAACAGCTCGTAGAACCCTTCAAGCGTATCGTAGCTCTGGCTGCGCACCTCGAACGAAAAAAAGACCTCGCCGGGAATGCGGGCGATGGCGTGCTGGGTGCCGTCGGTGCCGAACACGCCGGCCGTGACCACGAGGTCGATGCCGCGTTCCAGGAGCCGGTTCCAGTGCTCGTCGAGCCGCATGATCAGATCGGAGACCGCGAACACCGCGTCGCGCCGCAGCCAGCGCGGCACCGTGCCGGAATGGCCCGCCTCGCCGCGGCAGGCGACACGGCGATGCCGCAGATTGCCGCGAATGCCGGTGACGATCGCCGTCGGCAATTCGCGCGCCACCATCACCGGGCCCTGCTCGATGTGCAGTTCCAGATAAGACGACACGGCATCCGGCGACAGCAGCACTTGGCGTTGCTCGATGGCGTCGACATCGGCGCCGACCGAGGCCATCGCCTCGCGCAAGGTGCGCCCGCCGGACTGGCGCTTGGCGTCGAGATCGGCCGGCGTCAGCAGGCCGAACAGCGCGCGCGAGCCCATATTGGCGCGGCCGTAATAGGCGCTTTCCTCGCCGCGCAAGGCGAGCAGCCGCACCGGCGGTACCGGCGTGCGCCGCTCGGCGCGCAAACGGATCAGGCAGAGCAAGCCGGCGATGACGCCGGCGCCGCCGTCGAAATTGCCGCCGTGCGGCACGGAATCGACGTGCGAACCGAGGATGATGCCGGGCTTCGAGAGATCGTCGTCAGGCAGCGAAACGGTGAAATTGGCGGCGCGATCCTCGGTACAGACGAGGCCATATTCGGCCGCCGTCTCGCGCAGCAGCGCGATCGCGGCGTTCTCGCCGTCGGCGTAGCATTCGCGGGTGACGCCGGGATCGTCGGTCGAGCGGGTGCGCAGCTCCTCGAACAGACGCTCGGCGAGTTCGCGCCATTGCCGCGCGTCGATCCCCTCGTGCAGGGCGGCGGGCGCGTTCACGGCAACGCCTCCAGCTTGTCCACATTCATGTCGGTGTCGCGCACCGCGCCGATCAGATCGCTCACCTTGGCGATGCCCTTGCGCTGACAGAACGCTTCGAGCCCGTCGACGACCTCCAGCATCGTATTCGGTTTGACGAAAGTGGCGGTGCCGACCTGCACCGCGGTCGCGCCGGCGAGCAGGAATTCCACCGCATCCTCGGTCGAGGCGATGCCGCCGCAGCCGATCACCGGGATGCTGACCGCCTTGGCACATTGATAGGTCATGCGCAGCGCGATCGGCTTGATCGCCGGGCCGGAATAACCGCCGAGAATGTTGCCGAGCCGCGGCTTGAAGGTCTCGGTGTCGATCGACATGGCGAGGATGGTGTTGGCGACGACCAGCGCGTCGGCACCCTCATCCTGCGCCGCGAGCGCCACCGCCGCCACGTCGGCAGTGTTCGGCGTCAGCTTCACCCACAGCGGCAGCCTGGTCGCGCCGCGCAATTCCTTCACCACCGCGCTGGTCGAGCGCGAGCGCATGGCAAAGGCCTTGCCGTCTTCCTCGATATTCGGGCACGAGATGTTGGCCTCGATCGCGGCGACGCCGGGAATGTCGAGCTGGCGCACGATGTCGCCGAACAGTTCGACCGTCGGCGCCGAGACGCTGACCACCAGCGGCGCGGAAAACCGCTCGTATTCCGGCATGATCTTGTCGATGAAATTCGCCACGCCCTTGCTGGGAATGCCGATGGAATTGAGCATGCCCTGCCCGACCTCGCAGACGCGCGGCGTCGGATTGCCGCCGCGCAGCTCGGCGGTGATGGTCTTGGTGACCACCGCGCCGAGATGATCGAACGAGAACACGCGGGCGAGGCCTTCGGAGAAGGTGCCGGATGCCGGCATCACCGGATTCGCCAGCGTCAGCCGGCCGATCTTGACGCGCAAATCTACCATGAGAGCGCCTCCTGCAACGCGAACACAGGGCCTTCGACACAGACGCGGCGCTGCTCGGTATCGCCGTCCGGCGTGGCGAACGAGCGCACGCAGCAGAAACACATGCCAAGGCCGCAGGCCATCTGCTGCTCCATGGCGACTTCGCCGGGGATGCCGTGCTTTTCGCCGACGCGCTTCATCAGCAGCATCAGCCGGTTGGAGCCGCAGGTGAAGAACGCATCGGCCTTGCCCTGCGCGATCAGGTGTTCGAGCAGCTTCTCGACCGCCGCCGGCTCGCTCGATCCGTCCTCGTCGGTCACGACCTCGACCGCTTCGCCGCATTTCTGGAAGCGCTCCACCGACATCACCAGCGCGCGCGAACGGGCGCTGAGGATCGCGGTGACGCCGACGCCCCTCTCGGCGGCGAGTTCGGCGAGCGGCGCGAGCGTGGCGAGGCCGACGCCACGGCCGAGCACGACGATGTTCTTCCAGTGCGGATCGAGCGTGAAGCCGTTGCCGAGCGGACCGAGGATCGCGACGCTGTCGCCCGCACGCACGGTCGCAAGACCGCGCGTACCGGCGCCCGTCACCTTGTAGAGAAACTCGACCTGACCCTTGGCCGGCGCGGCGCGATAGACGCTCATCGGCCGGCGCAGATAGGGCAGATCGTTGCCGGTCGCCGGGCAGGCGATGTTGAAGAACTGGCCGGCGCGCGCCTTCGCGGCAAGCCCGTCAGCCTCCAGCACCATGTGGAAATAGTCGCTGTTCACCGCGGTGTTGGACACGACCAGCGCCTGCGTATCGGCGACGTCGAACGGCGCGTCGGACTGGGGAGCCGTCGATGGCGCACGGGTCGGACTCAGCACGGCGTTCTCTCCCATCGGGAACTCGCAACAGCGGAAAGAACCGAGGTTATCTCATTTTTGAGACACGCGCAAGAAACACGAAAATGGGGCAAACTGGCTCACTTTTCACAAGAAATCTCTTTTTTTATTCGCGTGCAGGCCGTAGACTGGTCGTTTCTTCATTTTACTGACACTGTGGGCGAAAATCGGAGAATCGACGTGGAAGAATTGGCGCAATGGCTGAAGTCGCAACACAAGGGTTTGCGGACGTATAAGACGTTCCAGCAACGTGCCCTTGAGATGGGCGCGCAGCACCGCGACCAATATGCGCTGTACTACCTGCTCGGGATGCTGGTCGGCCGCTTTGTCGATTCCTTCGAAGAGAATCCGCTGACCCTCGACGTCACCGACGAGGCGCATCGACGCCTGGTCGCGTTCGCGGACAAGGCCGCTGGCTATGGGCGCATGTCCGCCGACGAGCGGCTGAAGCTGCTCAACGAGATCGCCGGGTCGGAACTCAACTGATCCGCGACGGCGTGATCCCTGCCGACCATCTGTCATAAGACAAAAAAGAGGAGCCTCGCGGCTCCTCTTTCGTTTTCGTATGTGCGGCGTCGCGTCTTACGCCAGCGACGCGCCCTTGCGCTCGGGAATGAGCAGCGCCGTCGCGACGATGTCGTCGCCGGAGAGGATCGACGCCAGCACGACCGCACTGCGAACGAGTATTGCGCGGCCCTTGCCGGGATGACGCCCCGGACGACTCGACTCGCGACAAGCGTGCCAAAGTATCAGTAATGAGACGGCGGGCTTGCCGAAGCTAAAGACGCAACCGGGACTGGTCCGCTGCCTCGTCGCGACCGGGGCACGTCGCTCATCGACCAATATTGAATCTCCGGGGTTTCGGCGCGCTCCCAGCCGCAAAATCAACCAACATCCGGCCCTTGCAGAACAAGCTCCCCTGTTCCACAGTGCGGTATCAAATTTGAGACTTCCGGTTCGGGCGGCGCATGTCGGAGCAATGGCAGGAAATCGGCAACCGGCTGCGCGCCTATCGCCTCGGCAAGAATTTCACCGCCGCCGATATGGCCGAGAAGATCGGCGTATCGAGAGCCGCGCTGTACCGTCTCGAAAAGGGTGAACTGGTCAAGATCGAGACGCTGGAGAAGCTCGCGGAACTGCTCGAAGTATCGCTGCCGTCGCTGATGGGGGTCGGCGTCGAATACTACAACAACGCCGTCGCCTTCTTCGAACGCATGCGCCAGCTCGAGGAAAACGTCATCCAGGTGCTCGGCAATTTCACGCCGATCTCGTTCCTGCTGTTATCCGACGAATATGTCGACCATCTGCGCACGATGCTGCTGGAATCCAACGGCACCGCGACGGAAGATCGGGCGTGGTTTGCCGATTATGTCGAGCGCGTGCTGTCGGTGCTGAAGGAGCGGCGCGGCTCGACGCCGAAGCGCAATCCGACCGTCGTCAGCGTCATCAACACGCAAACCATCGAGCGGTTTCTACGCTCCGGGCTGATCGGCCGCTACGATCTCGGCGCCGCGGTGATGCGCAAGCGCCGGGCGCTGGCGCGGCGCGAGGTGGAGCGGCTGGTGGAGATCTTCCGAAAGCAGCCGATCGGCGTCCAGATCGGCGTGGTCGAGAATTTCGCCGCCGAGCAGACGTTTCAGGTCTTCGAGAAAAGCGACGCCACTTTCGTCACCATGAGTCCTTACCGGCTCGGCGATCATCCGAACATTTCCGCCGGGATCGCCATGGCGACGTCGGCGCCGGAAGCGGTGCGGATGTTCAAGGACAGCATCGTCGAGCAATGGGATCGCTCGCAGAAAGGCGAGGCCGGCGCACGCGCGCTGGAGGCGCTGCTGAAACGCACGCCGCTGTAACAGGCTACCGACCCTTTCGATGCCGCCAAAACGGCCCGTTTGACAGCATTTCCGCGCTAGTCTAAAATTTGAGATAGTCTGCTTACCACCGGGAGAGCAGCGCGCTTCCTCACCTCAAGAGAGATCACGCACATGGCCTCACGACGTCAATTTCTGAAAGTCACGAGCGGCGCATTCGTCGTTGCCGCTTCCGCCTCCCATGCATCAGCACAGTCCGCCAAATTCACCGCCAAGATCGGGCATCTCGAATCCCCGACCCAGCCCCGCCATCGCGGTCTGGAGAAGGTCGCGGCGCTGGTGAAGGAGCGCACCAAGGGCGAGGTCGAGTTCAAGCTCTTCCCGGCGTCTCAGCTCGGCAATGCGCGCCAGATGATCGAAGGCACGCAGTTCGGCGCGCTGGAATGCACGGTGATGCCGGCCGCGTTCCTCGGCGGTTTCAATCCGGTGGTCTCGGTTTTCGACATCCCGTTCCTGCTGCCGAAAGACCCGGCCAAGGCCAACGCGCTGCGCACCGGGCCGTTCGGCCAGTTCGTCCTCGATTCCTTCACCAGCCGCGGACTGACCGCGATTGCGCTCTGGCCGAACGGCCGCAAGAGCATCACCTCGAACAAGCCGATCGACAAACTGTCGGAATTCACCGGGCAGAAATTCCGCGTGATGGATTCGCGCATCCTCATTGAGCAGTTCGGCGCGGTCGGTGCGAGCGCCATCGCGATCCCGTTCGGCGAGCTTTACACCGCCTTGCAGACCGGGGTCGTCGACGGCGAGGAAAACCCGCTCGATACGATCTCGACCATGAAGTTCTACGAAGTGCAGAAGCACCTCGTTGTGTCCGAGCATGGCGCGATGGAAGACGTCGTGCTGTTCAACCCGGCATGGTGGAAGTCGCTGCCGGAAGGACATCGCAAGATCATCACCGACGCTTTCACCGAAATCCGCCCCGAGGTGGAAAAGATGAAGGCCGACGCGCAGGTCGCCGCGCTGAACACCATCAAGTCTTCGGGCAAGACGGAAATCGGCAACCTCAGCGACGCGGATGCCAAGGCCTGGCAGGCGGCAATGACGCCGAAGTCCGAGCAGGCTTTCATCGCCCGCGCCGGCGGCGAGGGTCAAAAAGCAATCGACCTCTATAAAGCCGAGTTGAAGAAACTCGGCGGCTGACCGATGACAGCGCGCCCGGTTCAACACCGGGCGCGCTGCTATCAGGCGACGGCGTAGCCGCGGGGCGATCCGATAACGGATTCGAAAGGGGGCGGCCATGCTGGCTGTCGCAATGACTATTCTCCGGAATGTCGAAAGAATTTTCATCGCGGTCGTCATGGTTGCGATGTCGTTGATGTATTTCGTCAATGTCGTGGTGCGCTATTTCAGCCCGACACTGGCCACCGAACTGGCCTGGATGGACGAAGCGACGCTGTTCGGCCTCGCCTGGCTCGTCTTCGTCGGGTTCGGCCTGGCGCTGGAGCGGCGCCGGCACATCGCCATGACCGCGCTGCTCGATCATATGCAGCCACCGGCAGCGCGCATCATTCAAACGGCCATCAATCTCATTGGCCTCGTGTTCTGTCTGATCTTCACCAAAATCGGCTTCGATCTCGCGGTCTTCATCTATAACAGCGGCCAGATCAGCCCGACGCTCGGCACGACCATGCTGTGGCTTTACGCGCCGCTACCGATCGGCTTCGCGCTTCTGGCGCTGCGCTATCTGCTCGAACTCGTCGGATATCAGAATCGGTTCCTGCTTCGCGACGTGATTCAGGATCACTAGGGGAACCACCCGATGACCGTCCTCCTGCTCTGCGTTGTTGCGGCAATCCTTCTCGTCCTCGGCTTCGAGATGTTCCTCGTCATGGGCGTGCCGACGCTGCTGGCGTGGTATTTCATCTTTCCGTCGATCCCCCCGATCGCGCTGGGGCAGAAGCTGCTCGGCGGCGTCAACGTCTCCACGCTGCTGGCGATCCCGTTCTTCATCTTCGCCGCCGACATCATGGCGCGCGGCACGATCGCCAAGCGGCTGACGGATCTGGTCAAAACCAATCTCGGCCATGTGAAAGGCGGGATAGGGCATACGACCGTCGTGTCCTGCATGGGCTTCGGCGCGATCTGCGGATCGGCGCCGGCGACGGTCGCCGCGCTCGGCCGGCTGCTGCATCCCGAACTGCTGAAAGCGCGCTACCCCGAGAAATTCGCGCTCGGCCTGATCGCTTCCAGCGCCGAATGCGCGCTGCTGATCCCGCCGAGCATCACGCTCATCATCTACGGCTGGCTGACCGGCACATCGATCGCCGACCTGTTCGCCGCCGGCCTCGTCGTCGGCATCACGCTCGGCGTCGCCTTCATGATCTATGTGCAGATCGTGACGACGCGGACCGGCGCCGGCGTTTTTCCGCGCGCGACCCGCAGCGAACGGCTGCTCGCGCTGCGCGACGGACTGGTCGCACTGGGCATGCCGGCGATCATTCTCGGCGGCATCTATGGCGGCATCTTCACCGCGACCGAATCCGCCGCCGTCGCCGTGGTCTACGCGCTGCTGGTCGAGATGGTGATCTACCGCTCGTTCGGCTTCAAAGTGCTGGGAGAGATTGCCGAGAGTTCGGCCATCACCGTGGTCGTCATCTTCATCCTGCTGGCGATGGGATCGATGTTGTCGTTCCTCATCACGCTGGCGCAGGTTCCGGCGTTCTTCACTCAACTTTTCGCGGCCTGGAATGTCGACTGGATCGTTTTCTTCCTGATCGTGAACGTCGTCCTGCTGATCGCGGGGATGTTCATCGATCCGAATTCGATCCTGCTGGTACTGATCCCGACCTTCTTCCCGGTCGCGACCTCGCTTGGCATCGACCCGGTGCATTTCGGCATCGTCGTCTGCCTGAATATCTGCATCGGCATGATCACCCCGCCATTCGGACTGGACCTGTTCGTGGCCTCGTCCACGCTGCGCCGGCCGGTGGAGTTGATCGTGCGCGGCATTTGGCCATTCATCGTGACCAATCTGCTGGTGCTGATCCTGATCACCTACGTTCCGCAAATCTCGACGGGAATCCTCGCCCTCACCCGCTGAGACCGGCCCGCACGATGGTTCAGCGCGCGGACAGCAGGCCGCGCGCCAATGAAATCGCCTGCTCGACCGTTTCCGCCGCGCTGACGCGCGTGCCGCCGATGCCGGCGAAGTAGCGGCGGCTGTCCTCGCTGTCGTTGAGCAGAATCACCGGCCTCTTCGCCTTCAAAGCGAGCGCGATCTCGGACGCTGTGCCTGCGCCGCCGACACCGCAAGCGATCACCACGTCGCTCGACAGCACGTTGATGGCATTGCGCGCGCTGCCCATGCCGGTGACGATCGCCACGTTCACCGCATCCGACAGATGACTGGTATCGGCTGTCGGCAGCACGCCGATGGTGAGCCCGCCGGCTGCGTGCGCGCCTTGATTGACCGCATCCATGATGCCGGCATCGCGGCCGCCACTGAGCAGCACCCAGCCTTCGCGCGCCACCGCGGCGCCGAGTTCGCGCGCCAGGGCGATGTCCTGCGGACGCGCAGCATCGCCCGCCCCCATCACCCCGATCACAGGACGACGTGCCATCGAACCCTCCCCATCTTGCACCGATGTGCCGTGGCTAACGGAAGGCGCACGCCACCACCAATCAAATCCCGGGACGATCCACAGCCGCAGCGCGCCAGCATCGGCTGTGCCCTTCCCTCGCGGGGGAGGGTCGGCCACACTACGCGAGCCTTTCTCTTGCGTCTGGAGCGAACGATGCGCGTTGCCGCCTTCACCGGCTCTTTGCTGGCCGGTCTTGCCCTTTTGTCGTCCCCCGCCACCGCGCAGGAGTTTCCCGCGCGCACGGTGTCGCTCGTCTCGCCGTATCAGGCCGGCGGCACCAGCGACATCATCGCCCGCTCGCTGGCGCAGAAGCTCTCGGAAATCTGGGGCAAGAGCGTGATCGTCGAAAACCGCCCCGGCGCGAACGGCGGCATCGGCGTCACCGCCGTGACCCACGCCACGCCGGATGGCCATACGCTGCTGACCGTCGCCTCGAGCGCGCTGACGCTCAACCCGACCTTCTATTCCAACCTGCCCTACAACGTCGCGACCGATCTCGCGCCGATCACCCGCACCGGCGTCGTCGCCAATGTGCTGGTGGTGAACCCGAACGTTCCGGCCAAGACCGTGCAGGAACTGGTCGCGCTCGCCAAGAAGGAACCGGGCAAGCTCAGCTACGCCTCGCAGGGCGTCGGCTCCAACGGCCAGGTGACCGGCGAACTGTTCAAGCAGCGCACCGGCGTCGACCTCTTGCATGTGCCGTACAAAGGCAGCGCGCCGGCGGTGCAGGATCTGCTGTCCGGCAATGTGCAGGTGATGTTCGACAATCTGCCGTCGGTGCTGTCGCTGGTACGCGCCGGCAAGCTGCGCGCGCTCGCCGTCACCACCGCGCAGCGCGCTCCGCAGCTTCCCGACGTGCCGACGCTCGCGGAATCCGGGCTCAAGGATTTCGACACCAGCGCCTGGTTCGCGGTGCTGGCCCCGGCCAAGACCCCGCCGGAGGTGCGCGCGCAGATCGAGAAGGCGATCGTTGCCGCGCTCACCGCGCCGGACACGCGCAAGAAGCTGGGCGATGCCGGCGTCGACGTCGCGGCAGACGGTGCGACGGTGCTGCAGAAGCGCATCACGGACGAGACCGCGATGTGGCGCGATGTCATCACCAAGGCCGGCATCCAGGTGAAGTAAGAGCAAACCTTAGTCCGAAACGACGCAACAGGCCGGCTTACATCTCCTTTTCATGAGGAGGGAGCGCACTACCGCGGTGACAACCACTCGATCAAACTAATCACACACAAACCGCGCGCTGTTGTGCGCGGCTTCGATCGAGGTCAGCGTGGTGCGTAGCCGCGCCAGAACGAAATCGAGATCGTCCGACGCAACGCCATCACGCTGTGTGGCAATGGCATCGAGCAGCGCCGGCAGGCTGTAGCGATCCGGCCCGCGCTTCGCGACCCGATCGATAAAGGCTTCGACCTCCGGCCGCTTCGCCTTGCTGGCATCGCCGATGACGAATTCGACGATATCGAGCTCAAAATCCGACGCCTGCAGCATCATCCCGCCAAAGCCGCAGGCCGCGCAGCCCTGCGCGCCGATATGCTGCGAGCCGATCCGTTGCCACAGCGCTGCCAGCTCGCGCGCCGCTAACTCACGCGCCTCATTGGCGCGCTGCGTCTGTCCCGCTGCTGCCATCGGTTCACTCACATCCATCAACCCGCGATTACTTCGAATGCCTCACCGGGCGAGCCTCCCTGACGCAGCCGCGCCCGCAACGCTTCCGTCGCCTCGCGGTCGAGCCCGCCCTCCGGCGTGACCACCACGCCGTAATCCTGATGCGCGGCCTCCGGTGACACATAACCTTCGCGCACGTCATGCGCCACCTGCTCCGGATCGCGCTCCAGCGGTGAGCCGAAGCCGCCGCCGCCGCCCGATTGCATCAGATAGGCGTCGCCCTGCCGCAGCCGCACGCCGAAAATCTTGGCGTTCGGCATATCCGTTTCCCAGTTGCCGTTGCGGCGGATGCCGATGCCGTTGCCGGCCGCTTCCTTGCCGCCATGCAAGCCCCACGGCTTGCAATGCACGCGATCGATACGCGTCGTCACCGCGAACGGCGACAGCGCCTGCACCACCATCTCCGCGCCGAGGCCGCCGCGATGCTTGCCGGCGCCGGCGGAATCCGCCCGCAGGGAATAGCGCTCGACCAACACCGGATATTTCGATTCGAGTTGCTCCGACGGACTGTTGTGGGTGTCGCCGTCGTTCATGCAGACCGTCGCCGACACACCATCCTCGGCACGCTTGCCGCCCCACCCGCCGCCGAGCGGCCCGATGCCGACGATGAACAAGCGCCCATCGGTCGGTGAGATGCCGTGAATGTTCGGGAACACGAGATCAGCGTGATGACCGGCGATCACACGATCCGGAATCGCGTTGGCCAGCGCCTTGAAAATCGTGTCGATGACGGTCATCGGAAACGTCATCCATACGCGCATCGGGAACGGCCGTTCCGCGCTGATGACGCGCCCCATCGGCATGATCACCTTCAGCGGCCGGAAACTGCCGTCGTTGACCGGATAGTCGGTCGGCGTCGTCAGGCACTTGTAAGCCACCTGCGCGCAGGCGATGCCGGTGGTGATGCCGGAATTATAGAAGCCGCGCACCTGCTTGCTGACGTCGGAGAGATCGATGGTCATCTCGTCGCCGCTTTTCTCCACCCGCACCTTGATCGGAATCCGTTGACCGATATCGACGCCGTCGTCGTCCATGTAGGACTCCGCCTCATAGACGCCGTCGGGAATGTTGCGGGTGTTGGCGCGGGCGATCGCCTCGGAATGGTCCATGATCACCGCGACAGCGCCCAGCACCGCGTCCTTGCCGTAGCGCCGCACCAGCTCACCGAACCGCCGCTCGCCGGTGGTCACCGCGGTGATCTGCGCCCGCAGATCGCCGAGCGCGCGCTCCGGCAGACGCACGTTCATGGCGATGATGTCGATGAGATCCTGATTGACCACGCCGGCCTTCTGGTACTTCACGATCGGAATCTGGATGCCTTCGGAGAAGATGTCCGTGGTCACCTGCCCGAGCGTGCCGCCGACATCGAGCCAATGCGCCATGCAGCACGAGAACGCGACGATCTCGCCGTTATGATAGACCGGCTGCGTGAAGGTGAAGTGGTTGAGATGTGAGCCCGTGATGTAGGCATCGTTGGTGACGAGGATGTCGCCGGGATGAATGTTCTCCAGCCCGAAATGCTTGATCTTCGCCTTCACCGTCTCCGCCATGCCGCGGATGAACATCGGCAGGCCGAGGCCGATGGAGATGGTCTCGCCCTTCACCGTGAACAGGCCGACGGTGAAGTCGAGCGCCTCGTAGATGATGAGGTTGTAGGCCGTGCGCATCAGGTTGGTCTTCATCTCCTCGGTGATGGCGAGAAGACCGTTGCGGATCACTTCGACGGTGACGGCGTCGATCGGCTGGCGTTGCGCGGTCATGATCAGTTCCCGATCGTCAGAATGAGATTGCCGAAGGCATCGACGCTCATGCGATCGCCTGGCGCGATCACCGTGGTCGAGGCGTGCTCCTCGATCAGCGCGGGACCGGCGATCTCGTTGCCGTGACGCAGCCGCGTGCGCGCGTAGACCGGCGTGTCGGCAAACCCATTCGCCTCCCGGAAATACACCGGCTTCCTGCGCAGCATCGCGTCGGCTTCCGGCTGCGCCGCGCCCTCGCGCACCGAGCGCGGGCTCGGCTTTTTCATCAGGCCGGTGACGGTGAGCCGCAGGCTGACGATGTCGCCCGGCTCCTTCGGCGCGGAGGTGCCGTAACGCACCGCATGCACCTCATCGAACTGGCGTTTGATGCCGGCGCGGTCTTTCGCCTTGAACAGCGCTTCGTCGAGATCGACGGTCACCGCGTGCTCCTGGCCGACGTAACGCATGTCGGCGGCGCGCGCGACCCTGATTTCACTCGGTTTGACCGCGGAATCGGCAATCGCCGCGCGGCCCTCCTGCTCCATCTCGGCATAGATTGCTTCGAGTTCATCGAACGACACGTCGTCGAGACGGCGGAAGCAGGAGCGCACATAGTCGTAACGCAGATCGCTGAACAGCATGCCGTACGCCGAGAAATGACCCGGCGAGAACGGGATCAGCACGCGACGAATGCCGATCTCCCGCGCGATGGCCGAGGCGTGCAGCGGCCCGGCGCCGCCATAGACCACCATGGTGAAGGTGCCGGCGTCGAGGCCGCGCTCGGTGGTTACGGCTTTCACCGCGTGCGACATGGTGGTGACGGCGATGCGCAGGATGCCGTCAGCCATCGCCGTTTCGTCGAGACCGAGCGGCGCGGCGACGCGATGCATCGCCTCACGCGCAGCCTTCCCGTCGAGCGGCATCTCGCCGCCGAGGAAGTTGTGTTCGTCGAGCCGGCCGAGCAGCAGATTGGCGTCGGTCACGGTCGGCTCCTTGCCGCCGCGGCCGTAGCACGCCGGACCCGGCATCGACCCCGCGCTCTGCGGACCGACGCGCAGCGACTGGCCCTCGCCAATCCGCGCGATACTGCCGCCGCCGGTGCCGACCTCGAAAATATCGATCATCGGGATCTGGATCGGCAGCGCCTTCTCATAGCCGCCGATCAGCGCGCTGCCGGTGGTCAGCGGCTCGCCCTTGCTGATGACGCCGGCCTTCGCCGTGGTGCCGCCCATGTCGAAAGCGATGGCGTCGCCGAGGCCCATTTGCGCGCAGATCGCCTGCGCGCCGATCACGCCCGCTGCCGGACCCGACTCCAGCATCCGCACGCAGTCGCGCCGCGCATGCGCGATCGGAAACAGACCGCCGGTCGACTGCACCGCATAGAAACTGCCGCGGAAACCCGCCGCCTCCAGATGGCTTTCCAACTCGCCGAGATAGGCGGCGACGCGCGGGCCGACGTAAGCATTCGCTGCGACGGTCGAGACACGCTCGAACTCGCGATATTCCTGCGACAGTTCGTGGGAGGCGGAGACGAACGTGCCGGGCAGTTCCTCCTGCACGATCTCCTTCACCCGCACCTCATGCGCGGGGTTGCGATACGAATGCAGCAGCAGGATCGCCACCGCCTCGATGCCGCGCCCCTTCAGCGCGCGGACGAGACGGCGCACCGCGCTTTCGTCCAGTTCCTTATGCACGGCGCCGTCGGCGCGCAGCCGCTCCGGCACCTCAAAGCGCAGCGAGCGACGGATCAGCGGTTCGTGCTTGCTGAAGAACAGGTTGTAAGCGTCCGGCCGGTTGACTCGGCCGATCTCATAAATGTCGCGGAAGCCTTCGGTGATCAGCAGCGCCGTCTCCGCGCCGGTGCGCTCCAGCAGCGTGTTGATGGCGATGGTCGAGCCGTGCAGGAACAGATAGGCGTCCTTCGCGGCGACCCCCGCGCCGTTGAGCGTGTCCTCGATGCCGTCGACCAGCTTGCCGTGAGTCGAGAGCGCCTTGCCGAAATGCAACTCGCCCGACGCTTCGTCGAACGCCGTCAGATCGGTGAACGTCCCGCCGATGTCGACGGCGATGCGCAGGCGGTCCGCGCCGGACTTGCCCGCCTCGGACTTCACCTCAGATTTGGCCGGTCGCGACTGGCCGGAACCCGTATCCATGCTCTCTCCCACGCCGCCGGACGGTCCGATCGCAGGGCCGTTCCATTTATTCGGATTGCGAAAAATTTTTCGGATGATAAGGTGCCCGGCAGCCTCGACAGAGTCAAGGACGGACGGGCAGTCATGCGACGGATCGGGACGCTCAAGGACAGCCATCTGCGCGGGAAGCCGGCTAAAGCCTTGCCGCCGCGGGCCGCACAACCACCACGCAAAACGTCAAAAAAGCCGGCGCCGGTGAAATCAGCGCCGCGCGACGGCAAAAGCTCCGTCCAGTCACTGGCCAAAGCCTTTCGGCTCCTGGAAGCGATCGCCTCCACCGAGGCCGACCTGACGTTGAGCGAACTCGCGGGCGTGGCGGCGCTCGATCCCGGCACCACGCATCGCATGCTCAACACCCTGGTCGATCTCGGCTATGTCGAGCGCAGCGACGGCAAGCGCTTTACGCTGACGCTCAAAGTGCTCGACCTCGGATTCCGCGCCATCGGCCGGCGCGATATCCGCACCCTGGCGCGGCCGCTGTTGCGCGCGATCGTCGGCGAAATGAGCGAAGCCGCCAATCTCGGCGTGCTCGACGGCAGCGACGTGCTCTATGTCGAGCGCATCCGCGCCGGCATGACGCGGCTCGGCGTCGATATCCGCGTCGGCACGTTGATCCCCGCCGCCAACAGCGTGATCGGCTGGGCGATTCTCGCCTTTCTTCCGGGCGCCGAGGTGACGCGCCTGCTCGCCTTGCCGAGCCGGCAGCGCGATTTCCGCGCGATCGAGCAGCCGGCCGATCTTGCGAAACGCCTCGCGATCGTGCGCAAGCAGGGCTATGCGCTCGGCGGATCGCTGGTGTCGAACGATCTCATCGCGATCGCGGTGCCGGTGCTCGACAGCGATGGCTATCCGCTCGCCGCGGTCAGCGCCGCCGCACCCAACATTCGGATGACGGCGGATGAATTGCGCGACCGCGCGCTGGAGCCGTTGCGCAAGACCGCGCAACTGATCGCTCGCGGCCTCGAAGCCGGTGGCGGCGCTGTCGGTTGAGACGATGACGATAGCGCGGACCCTTGCTGCTGCGGCGCGCACTGACGAGGCGCTTTCTTGACACCTCGCGGCGTGCGGCCTAACCCCTAGACGAAATAAGAAAAATTTTTCGCAATCCGAAAAACCACGAGGAAATGCCGATGATCCGCCGCCGTGATGTTCTCCTGTCGTCCGTCGCCGCGCTCGGTGCCGCCGCGCTGCCCCGCACTCTCGCCGCGCAATCGAGCGATTTTCCGAACCGGCCGATCCGCATGATCGTCCCGTTCGCGGCCGGCGGCGGCGTGGACGTATTCGCGCGGCTGCTGGCCGAGAAACTGAAGGAGACGAAGGGCTACACCGTGGTCGTCGACAACCGCAGCGGCGCCAGCGGCACCGTCGGCGGCCAGGCGGTACGGCAGGCGGCGGCGGACGGCTACACCGTGCTGTTCTCCGCCGGCACGCATATGATGGCGCAGAGCGTGATGAAATCCGCGCCCTACGATCCGATCACCGACTTCACGCCGATCGCCCGCGCCGGTGATGCGCCGATGCTGCTGGTGATGTCGCCGAAGCTGCCGCAGAAGAACATCACCGAGATCGTCGCCGACGCCCGCCAGAAGCCGGATAGCTGGACCTTCGCCACCTCCGCGCTCGGCTCGCCAGGCTATCTCGCCACCATCGCCTTCAACAAGCTCGCCGGGCTCAATCTCACCATCGCGCCCTATCGCGGCACGGCGCCGGGCCTCACCGACGTCGCCGCCGGCCATGTGCAATTGCTGATCGATCCGGTGCTGGCGCTGTTGCCGATGGCACGCGGCGGCCAGGTGAAAGCGATCGCCCTCACCGCGTCGAAGCGCAGCAATCTCGCGCCCGATATCCCGACCGCGGCGGAAGCCGGCATGCCGGGCCTCGATCATTCCTCCTGGTATGGCGTGTGGGGACCCAAGGGGATGCCGGCCGATCAGGTCGCCGCCATGAACGCGGCGATCAACGAGGCGATCAAAGCGCTCGCGGCGAGCGGCCAACTCGTCAAGATCGGCGTCGAGCCGGTGATCGAAACGCCGCAACAGTTCGACACCTTTGCCCGCGGCTATCAGAAGCGTGGCGACGAATTGCTCAAGTCGGTGAACTTCCAGCCGACCTGAGCGAAGCCCTCATTTTTTCGTTTGAGCATAATCTTTTCCGAAAACCGCTTCACACTTTTCGGGATCATGCTCAGTCCGCCGGCTTCCCCTCCAGCAGTTGCGTCAGCAGCAATTCCTTGCGGCGCGACAGGCTGCGCGCGGCGCGGTAGACGTGGATCGACATGCTGCGCGACGGCACCGTCGCGCGCAGCGCCAGCAATCCCGCCTTCGCCTCCAGGTCGGCCGAACCGGCCGGGATCAGCGCGATGCCGAGGCCGGTCTGCACCATGACCTTGATGGTCTCGACATTGTCGACCACGGCCTTGATGCGCGGCCGCAGCCCGAGATCGTTGAACATATTGCCGACGATCTCGCCGTAGCCGATCGATAATTCGTTCATGATCATCGGTTCATCCACCAGCAGGCCGATGTCGATCGGCCCCGGATGCGACGCCAACCGATGATCCGGCGGCACGATGAGCATGATGTCGAGATCAAACAGCGGCGTGCTGCTCAGGCCGGATGGCACGCGATCCGGCCCGACATCGGCGATGATGCCGATATCCATCCGTTCGTTGTGCAACTCGTCGAAAATCACACGCGTCGGCGCGGTCTTGATTTCGAAATGCAGGTTCGGACGCGGATTGTCGCGCGGAAACAGCCGCGGCAGCAGGATCGGCGCAAGCCCCGAGCCGATGCCGAGCATCAGGGTATCCACGCCGACGCCGCTCAGCCGTCGCGCCACGTCGGTGAGACCGAGCACGTCGCTCGCCACCCGCTCCGCCTCATAAAGAAACATGCGGCCGCGCTCGGTCGACTCGATGCCACGCCCGGTGCGGCGGAACAGGTCAAAGCCGATCTCCGCCTCCAGCAGCTTCACCTGCTCGGACACCGCGGACTGCGAAATGTTCAGCCGCTCCGCCGCCTTGGTGAAGCTGCGGTCTTTGGCCACTGCGAGGGCGTATCGGATTTGCCGAAATTCCACGTTCGTTTCCCTGAACCCCCTCACAAAATGAGGGAAATTTCCGAATTTCTGTCGTGCCTTCGCTGCAAAGCCGCTCCGAAATCTGTTTTTCCGATATTACTATCCCCAAATGCTGTTGGACAGAAGCCCGGCCTCGATAGACCCTTTGCGACAGATTTTCGGATTTCCTCTGTCAGGGACGCGCAACCATGGCGCCACAGGCCTCATCCAAGCCCCATCTGCGGATCGGTATCGACACCGGCGGCACCTTCACCGACATCGTCTGCGTCGATGCGGCTTCCGGCCACGTCGCCGTAACCAAGGTGCCGAGCACGCCGGCCAATCCGGCGCTCGGCCTCGTCAACGGCGTGCACAAAATCCTCGGCGAGGTCGGCGCCACCACCGACGAGTTGATCGGTCTCGCGCACGGTACCACCGTCGCGACCAACGCGCTGCTGCAGGGCGCGATCGACTCCCTCGGTCTGATCGTCACCACCGGCTTCCGCCATGTGCTGGAGATCGCGCGACAGGCGGTGCCGGATGGCTACGGCAATTCCTATTTCTGGGTGAAGCCGGAACGGCCGGTGCCGCTCGATCTGGTGTTCGAGGTCGGCGGCCGCATGAATTTCAAGGGCGAGGAACTGCGCCCGCTCGACGAGGACAGCGTGCGGCAGGCCGCGCGCGCGCTGAAGGCTCGCGGCATTCGCGCCATCGGCGTCTGCCTGATCCACGCTTATGCCAACGACGCGCATGAGCGCCGTGTGCTGGAAATCCTCAACGAGGAATATCCGGACGGCACCATCTCGATCTCCTCGCAGGTGCTGCCGGAATACCGGGAATATGAGCGCACCATCACCACGCTGGTCGATGCGTTCGTGAAGCCGCATATGGAGCGCTATCTCAAGCGCGTGAAGGACGCGCTCGGCGACCAGTTGCGCGACAAGCCATTCCTGGTGATGCAGTCGAACGGCGGCGTGATGAGCGCCGGACAGGTGGTGAACAAGCCGATCACCACCGCCCTCTCCGGCCCCGCCGCCGGCGTGCTCGGCAGCGCGGTAATCTCGACGCTCGCCGGCTTCGACAATGTCGTCACGCTCGATGCCGGCGGCACCTCGACGGACCTGAGCCTGATCGAGAACAAGATCGCGCAGCTCACCAATTCGGGCTCGGTCGGCCCGTTCCCGGTGCGTATCCCGATGATCGACATCGAGACCATCGGCACCGGCGGCGGCTCGATCGCCTGGGTCTCGCGCGAAGGCCAGCTCAAGGTCGGCCCGAAAAGCGCCGGCGCCGATCCGGGCCCGATGTGCTATCCGAACGGCGGTTCGCAACCGACCATCACCGACGCCAATCTGGTGCTCGGACGGCTCCCGGCCGCGCTGATCGGCGGCGGCATCGCGCTCGACGTCGCGCGCGCGCGTCAGGGCATGGCTGATCTCGCCAAGGCGCTCAACTCCAGCAAGACGCCGGACGAAATCGCCGCCGGTGTCATCGAGATCGCCAACTGGAGCCAGGCCAACCGCATCCGGCAGATGACCATTCAGCGCGGCATCGATCCGCGCGACTTCGCGCTGCTGTCGTTCGGCGGCGGTGGTCCGGTGCAATCCGCAGCCGTGGTCCAATTGATCGGCATGAAGGCCTGCATCATCCCGCCGAGCCCCGGCAATCTCGCCGCGTTCGGTCTGCTCGCCGTCGACTGGCGCAACGACCAGATGGTCACGCGCGTCATGCACGAAGACGAAGTCGATCTCTCCGCCGTTTCCGAAATCTACCGCGGCCTCGAAGCCGACGCGGTGGCGCGCCTGGAGGAAGACGGCATCGCCCGCGACCGCATCGGGCTCGTGCGCGAGGCCGACATCCGCTACGCCGGCCAGTCGATGGAAGTGCGCGTCACCGCGCCGGGCGGCAAGATCGACGGCTCGGTCGTCGAAGCTCTCGTCGATACGTTCCACGCCGCGCATCGGCGCACCTTCGGCTACGACTACAAGGGCCAGCAGAAGGTCGAGATCGTCAATTTCCGCGTTTCCGGTTTCGGCATGATCGAGCGGCCGAGCCTGCCGAAGCTGCCGAAGTCCGACAAGAAGGCGGAATCGAAAGGCACGCGCTCGGTCTATTTCGACGGCGGCCGCCGCGACACGCCGCTTTATGACCGCAAGCAACTGGCGCCCGGCGCCACGTTCCCCGGACCGGCGATCGTCGAGGAATTCGGCTCGACCACCGTTGTGTTCCCAGGCCAGACCCTGACCGTCGACGATCATGGCATCATGATCATCCGCGACGGGAAGTGAGGAGGATCGCCATGACCCTGCACACCGACATTGCCCGCCAGCCCGCCGTGAAGACGCATCCGTGGCCGACCGCGCCGGACGTGCCGATGCCCGACGTCGATCCGGTCATCCTGCAGATCGTCGAGGGCACGCTCAATTCGATCGAGGCCGAGATCGAATATGCGATCGAGCGCACCGCGCGAAGCCCGATGATCCGCGAAGCGCATGACTATCGCGTCGGCCTGTTCGACCGTTACTCGCGCAAGCTCACCGGCCGCTCCTATTCGGCGATGCCGCAGGCGGTGCTGCGCGACTATCCGCCGGAGACGATGCGCCCCGGCGACGTGTTCCTGATGAACGACACTTATCTGACCGAGGGCTGCATCGGCCATCTGCCCGATCTGTGCTCGACCGTGCCGGTGTTTCATGACGGCGAGGTGGTCGCCTATATCCAGGCGTTCGGCCATCACGACGATATCGGCGGCCGCGTGCCCGGCTCGATGCCCGGCACCGCGCAGTCGGTGTTCGAGGAAGGCCTCGCGGTGCCGCCGATCCGCGTCTACCGCGAAGGCAAGCGCAACGACGAAGCGTTCAAGATCATCCGCCGCAACACCCGCCTGCCGGAAATCCTGTCGGCCGACCTCGACAGCGAAATCCAGGCCTGCATCATGGGCGCGCGGCGCATGGAAGAGCTGTTTCAGCGGTTCGGCACCAAGACCGTCGAAGCCTGCTTCCAGACCATCATCCGCAAGTGCCGCGACACCTTCCGGACCGAGCTGATGCCGAAGATCGCCGACGGCGAATATGTCTGGCACGATTACGTCGAGCGCGACGTCGGCGGTACCATCAAGCTGCACAAGATCGTGCTCAAGATGGTCAAGACCGCCGACAAGATTACGCTCGACTTCACCGGCACCGATCCGCAGTCCGACGGTCCGCTGAACTGGCCGGCCGACTATGCCGACGGCGCCTTCCTGGTGAAGTGGATCGCGCCGATCCTGCGCAATCTCGCCGATACGCCGGAGCGCGCGGCCGAGATCAACGTCAACGAAGGCGTGTGCGAAATCTTCGACGTGATCTTCCCGCCCAAGGGCACGCTGATCACGCCGATCTGGCCGGCCGCGACCAATGCGCGCTCGTTCGTGCTGCTGCGCTGCCTGTCGCTGCTCGCCGGCGTCGTCGCGCAGGCGGTCGATGGCCGTATGCCGGCGGACCAGGAAACCATTCGCTACACCGGCTTTTACGGCATCGGCCTCGACGGCAAGCCGTTCCTGTCGCGCGAAGTGCTCGGCGGCGGCTCCGGCG
>JAEWJH010000118.1 GCA_023386635.1 Pseudomonadota bacterium | reverse complement strand
CGGTGTTCGGGTTCTGCTTGGTCGCTGAACCAGATACCGGAGACCTCGCTACATCTCGAACACCGACACGCCAAGATCCTCACCCAACAGCTCAAGCCCTCGCACGGACTTCGACACAGGCCCTAGGCCCACCGGCCGATGGCCGTGGTCGACTGGATCAACTACGAGCGCCGCCGGCAGCAGTACGCGGTGCTCCGGCCCGGCCAGTCGGACCGGCAGCAGACGTACGTCGGTCGTCCCTGGGTGGTGGCCGACGAGCGGGGCCGAGGACTGGTGTGTTTCGAGCCGGCCCGGTACACCTGCGCACCGTGATCCGCTGAGCCGTGCCGGGTGCCCTCAGGACGTCTGGCTGTTCGGCCGGGGTCGTTATCAGCCATCTGCTGTGGCACTGCGGACATGCGGCCCGACGGCCGCCCGTTCCTGGGCTTCGCGCGTCGACTCGTACCGACTGGTCGCCCTGGCCAGATATCTCTGCAACTCAATGTGACGGAACTGGTAGACCGCTCCAATCTGGCGGAGGACACCGAGGCGGTGAGCGTCGTCGACGAATTTCATGAGACGCCACGGCAAGTCACCCCGGACGGCGAGCCAGAAGCGGGCGATGACGAACGGGCCGTACGAGGACTGGACGCACGCCGCCACCAGCCCGACGGTCAGACCGGCGGCGAGGCCGACGCTGGGGCGTACGCCGAAGGCTGCGCCCAGGCCAAAGGCGAGTCCGCCGAGGGTACCGACCATGAGGAAGGTCCCGCGGTCGCGTTGGAGCACGCTCAGCGGGTCCGCGATCTTGTTCGGGTCTACGGTGGTGCCCTCAAGACCAGCGGCCAGGCCGCCGAGCACTCCGACGACGATGCCGGCGAGGATCCCCAGGCGAAGCTCGGAGCGCAGCCACACCTGTGTACCGATGGCGAGTCCGACGGTGATCCCGACGACGAGACCGACCTTTGAGTAGTGCAGGGCCCGCACCTCCCGGGCCGGACGGCGCAGGCCGGTGAGCACGACGACTGCGCCAGCTGCCAACCACGCGGCGACTCCGTCCACCAGACCCGCGACCACGCCCCTGCCCAGACCGGCGGTCAGTGCCACCGCCATGCCGCCCAGGAGGCCGCCCGCGAATCCCCGGCGTCTACCACCGATGGCACCGGCGCCGATGCCCGCACCCAGACCCCCCATGAGGCCGGCCCAGACCGGGGTGCCCCGCAGGACGTGGCAAAGCATCCCCCCGGCCAGCGCACCGAGAAGACCACCGACGAAACCCGCCGCCATGCCGCCCACGATGCCGACGCGTCGAGGCACCATCAGGAGTTGGAAGGTGTTCGGGTGCCGACGGCCCGATCCGTTTCCCGGGTGCCCGATCGGCAGAAACACCACGGCCAGGGCGACGAGGATGCCGAGACCGAGACCCATCCCGAGCGTGTCACCGAACGCGGCGACCAAGCCGACCGCGAGCGCGGGCAGGGCGCCGACCGAGAGAGCGATCACCGGAGCGCCGACCTTCTCGCGCAGCTCCCACCAGGCCAGGTCGACTACGGCCCGCTTCTCCAGCCAGACGGCGAGGAGGCCCAGCCATCTGATCGCGCGTTCCTTGTCACAGAACGGCTCGGGTTTCTGCCCGGGGAACTGCCGGTAGGCGGCGGGCAGGAACCCGGCGAACAGGTGCTGATCGAGCGCCGCCCGGTCCCGGAAGCGGTCGCTGTCGGTTAGCTCGTCGGGGTGAGGCAACTCATCCAGGGGCTCCTCAGAACGAGGGTTGTAGATCGCCCGGGCCAGGCTGATCTGAAGCGGGGTGGTGAGAACCTCGCGCAACGGCTCCGATCGGGTTGCGGCAGCGAAGACGCCCGACCACCGCTCCTCCCCGCCCTCGGCAGCCAGGTAGTAGCGAGCCGCAGGGAGGCGTACCGACTCGATCTCAATGGCCAGGGTTAGGTGCAGTCGGCCAGCCGTGCCGGGATTGTCGTCGACGAGTTCGGCGAACTCTTCCGTACGGGAAGAGAGCACGAAACCGGCGCCTCGGCGCATCTCGTTGTTGATGCCGTCGCGGGCAGCGGCGCGCAGTGCTGCGGGCAACTCGTCGAACCCGTCGAGGACCGGCAGGAGCAGGTCTGCGTCGATCAGTCGTCGTGCCCAGGTGACGCCCCGGCCATCGGTCTCCCCCAGTTGGGGGTGGTCGTTGGAGAGCCGCGTCTCCAGCCAGTCGTACAGACCGGTGTGTTTCGGGTCCCACGACGCGAGTGAATAGAGGACCGGGACAGCGTTGACGCCCTTGGGCGTGCCGCGCAATTTGAGCAGGCGCAGAACGAGGCGGACCAGCGCGACGGTCTTGCCGGAACCGGCGCCGCCGAGCACGAGCAGCCGCCGAGTCGGCGCCCGCCGCAGTAGCACCTCGGCAAGGTCGAGGTCGTCACCTGCCAGGGCGGTTGAGCGCGCCCAGCCGCCTTCGGGTGCCGGCCACCACTCACTTGCCGCAAGATGCAGCGTGCTGAGCGGGGTGGTCAGCTCCGCGGGCGCCACCTTCCAGCCCAGGGGGAACGGGCGCGGTTCGTTGAGGTTCCGCGTGCCCATCTCCGTCGTCCATTGACTGCTTATCGCGTCGGCGAGGTTGTTGAGCACCGCGTCCAGCGACGGCTGCTCGTACCTCTGATCGCGCTCGCGGACCGCAACGGCCAGGGCGAGGACGACGGCAGCCCCGGACAGTGCCCACTGGCGCGTTCCCCACTCGTCAGGAGTACCGCCGGTAGCAAGGTTGATGAGGGCGGGCACGACGACGAGGCCGATCAAGGTGCTGGGAATCACCGTCCGCCGCGAAGCCATGCACCCACGGTAGCGATCCGAGCAAGCCTCACCCTTGTTCGGCTGACCTGCGTCCGCTGATCGAAAAGTACGCCCCGTCCAGCGGTCGCCCGAACGCCTCGAAGATCGACTGATAGCCGACACGAGCCCCGTCCAGCAGCGTTCCGCGATCGAGCGTGAGCCGCCGTACCCGATGGGAGCCGGCGGCGGGTCGGAGCCGTAGAACGGACGTACCCCGCACGTCCACAGTGGTGCCTGTCTTTAAGAGCTGCTTGTCGGCCTCCCAGGCGATACGCGCCTCAAGTGCCGCGTCGCCGAGTCCCCGTGCCCACTGGTTGAGGGTGCGGTGCAGGACGAAGCTGGTCACCCGGTTCGCGTCCGTGGGGGTTCCCTCAGGAGCTGTATTGATCATCAGGACATGGGTGGCGCCATCGGCCAGCGCCGGATACAGGGGATCGGGCCAGAGCAGTCCGCCGTCGAGGTAGCGATGGCCATCGAGCCGGTACGGACGACCTGCGAGGATCGGCAACCACGACCCGGCCATGAGATAGCGGTGGATGTCCGGGGCGACATCTCGGACATCCAATGGCTCCGGCAGCATCGTGTCCACATTTGACAGGGCGATCCGCACGTCGAAAGGCGAGTCGGCCAGCGCGACGGTGTCGAGCGGAACTTCCTCCCGCATCACCCGCTCGAACACGTACGGCATGTTGAGGCGCGGTCGGTGCACCAGGTAGGCCGGATTAACGAAGCCGCGCGGAAGGTGGTCGTAGTAGACGGAGAGAGCATCCCAGCTGCCGCCTGCCGCGAAATATGCCAGATTGATGGAGCCCGAAGAGGTGCCGTACATCCGGTCGAAGACGCGGGTGATGCCCAGGTCGCGCAGTGCGATGAGCATCGCGCCCGACACCACGCCGCGCATGCCGCCACCCTCGAGGGTGAGCGCCAGGACATGGTCGTCGGGCTTTCCGGCGAGCCGGTCGCGGATGACCTGCCAGACGTCCGGCCGTGCCATTTCGTCGCTCACAGCCTCCACCTTCGCCCACCGCTGGGCGAGGCGGCAAGGGCGGCCGGTGACGCCGGTCGCCACCTGAGGCTGCCGGCAGGTGCCGCCGCCTCGTCTCTGGACGTCACCGATCTCGTGTTCATGCCGGTCGGTTCAACAGGCGTACCTGTGCCGCCGGGTGGATTCCGCCCTGCGCTGGCTGGCCCGCACCGCCGAGACCGTCGTCGGCCCGGCTACGCGCCCCGACCCGACCGGCTGGTCAGACCGCGTGAACTGAACCTGTCACCTACTGGTCCAGCAGACCGTCCCCGGGTGCCGGTGACCTGCGGTGGCACGCTCCCACCACAAAGGGACGACCCCCGTCGGGGGGATGCGGCCTCAAGCTGTCAGCCGGTAGTAGCTGGTGGCGGGCCGCGTCGGCAAGCAGGTGCCGGACGCCGGCGGTTCGCGTTAAGGGTCGACCCCTGCCGACGTTCGTGCTGCCTTCTCGCTGCTTCGCTGCCTGACGCCTCACCTACAGGTTCTCTGCTCCCTGTCCGTGCATGTCCGGCAACAGATGTCCTCTCGGATTTCCGTCGCCGCTAAGGCTCGTCAGTGGCCTGTCGTCTGGTGGCGTTGCTGTCGACAGTCATGCTGCTGACGACCTGGGGCCGCATCGCGCTTGGGGAAAGCACCCTCACCACGCTGCTAAACCGCCACGGGCTATGGCCGCTAGACCCAGGCCCACTGCGGTCGAGGGCAGTCGATATGGTGCCGCACAGTAAACGAGCTCCATGTCTCGGGAGGTGCCGGATGAGCGAAGCGGGGAAGAAGAAGCCCTCGCCGCTGCGCGGGCTCCTGGTCGTCCTCGTCGTCCTCCTGATCATCCCCGGCACCCGCCATATGGTGATCGACTTGGCGATCAATGTCGGCTGGCTGATCCTGGCCCTCGTTATCCTCGTCGTTGTCGTGGCCGCCATGGTCAAACCTCGGTAGAGGCTCTGCCACCCAGGGTCCGTCCGTCAGGGATGCGAAACCCGCAACCTCCGGTGGCCGATGGATCATCTCAAATCGGACGGATCGGCATCCTGGCCTGCACGAGGTATCTCGTTGCCTTACAGCCTGGCTATTGGCCACGATCTGACACATCGAGGCCTGGGGACGTGCCCGTGCGCTACAAATACGAGCTGTGGACCATCTGCCCACCGATAAAGCCTCCCTCCCACCCGCGACCGTGGCGATCTCGCCTGCGTCGGTTGCCGACTCTGACGTTCCGGAGCTAAGGCAGTGGCACATCGGCTGGGCAATTGGGGTCGCGGTCGTTGCTGCTGTGCTGGCCGTCGCCGGGCTAATCATTGCTGCTCTCTGGTACGCGGGTTACCCGTCGTTCAGTCGGGACGGCGCAGTAACCGCGGGGACCCTGTTCGAGCTTTTTAAGCTCGCCTTCGCTATGGTAGCGGGAGTAGGCGGTGTGGTGGCCCTGGTTGTTGCCTATAGGCGGCAGCGCGTGGCGGAGCACACGAACAAACTGGCCGAGCTTGCCCACAAACTCGCTCAAACAGCAGATGTCCGCGCGGAAGTGAGCAAGGCGCTCTCGCAGGCGGCCGACGAGCGCGCAAAGATCGAGACCGACCGGAACGGTGTCCGGTTGTTTAACGAGCGGTTTGCCGAAGCCTCCGAGCAGCTCGGTTCGGAAAAGCCAGCAGTACGTCTCGCCGGCGTGTATGCGATGGCTGGGTTAGCAGACGACTGGCAAGATGGCCGGCAAACGTGCATTGATGTGCTATGTGCTTACCTTCGGATGCCCTATACCCCTCCTGAGGACGAAGGATGGCAGCCGTCAAACGGAGTGGATTCAGGCGACTACGTACTGCCGAGAGAGTTCAGTCAAGACGTCCTCTCCGCTCGACAAGAGCGCCAGGTACGCCACACGGTGATCCGCCTCATCGGTGCTCACCTACGCCTTGAGGTTGAGAACCCGGCGTCCTGGTCTGGCCATGACTTCGACTTCACCGGCGCCGTCCTCGACGGCGGCGACCTAAGTGCAGCCAGATTTACCGGCGGGCGGGTGTCGTTTGACCGAGCGGAATTCAGCGGCGGGGTCGAGGTTTCTTTCGCTGAAGCGAGCTTCAGCGGCGCAAACGTTTCCTTTGTAGGGGCTAAGTTCTGCGGCGCAGAGGTGCTCTTCACCCGTGCCGCGTTCGCCGGGGGGCAGGTCTGGTTTCAGGACGCTGAGTTCACTAAAGGGCTTGTGGTCTTCGACAGTGCGGCGTTCACCGGCAGTCGGGTCTTCTTCGGCCGATCTACATTCGCTGGCAGCCATGTAATATTCATCGGAGCAGGTTTCGCAGGGGGATGGATCTCGTTCTGGGCAGCCAAGTTCCGGGGCGGGAGTCTCCGGTTTGAGAGCGCCGTCTTCGATGGCGCTGACGTGCGGTTCGATGCCGTGGCGTTCGAGGGGGCGGATGTGTCCTTTGCAGGCGCGGACCTCCAGGTACCGCCGGCGTTCGACCCCTGGCCGGCTGACGATCCTCCCACCGGTCTCGTCATGCCACATCCTTAACAACGGGCCTCGACGGGGACGGAGACGACCGGTGACCTGCCGCGGCGCGCCCATGGAAGGGCCCGTCGGCGGGGAGATGGTGTCAAGCTGTCGCGTGATGTCCGGCGGTGGCAGCCAGTAGCGGCGAGCAGGCGTCGGAGGCTACTGGTCGCGTCCGGGCTCGACCCGCGTCGACGCTTGTGCTGCCTTGCGCCTCAGCGTCAAGTCTTCGGACGTTAATGCGCTCGGTCAGGCGCTTGTCGTTGCTGGTTTGGCGGAGTGCCACGCAACGCACGTACTGTGCTGGCGATCCGGCTGGCAGCTTGATCAGACGGTTCATGCTCCCAGACCCTGATGACGGTCCAGCCCGCAGCTTCGAGGACTGCGTTCGTCTCAACGTCTCGTCGACGGTTGGTAGCTACCTTCTCCGCCCAGAACTCTGCGTTGGTCTTGGCAACCGTGTGATGTTCGGGACAGCCATGCCAGAAGCATCCGTCGAGGAACACGGCGAGCCGGAGCCGAGGAAAGACCAAGTCCGCCGTCCGGCGAACCGCCCGAATGGGGCGTCTGCCTACGTAGAAGCGAAGTCCAAGGGCATGCACGGCCCGCCGTAGACGCACTTCAGGCTGGGTATCACGCCCCGTGTTCGCCTGCATACATTTTCGTACCGCTGGCGACGACGCCCAGGATTGATCAGACATTTGTTCTATTCCACCGGTGCGGCTAGGGGATACTCACGTGTGCGGAGGCTAGTATGTCGCGGATGAGCGACAGTCCCAGCATGATCGATCTCTTCGCTGGATGCGGCGGCATGACCGTCGGCTTCCACGCGGAGGGTTACCGTCCCGCGCTCGCCGTCGAATGGGACCTGGCGGCTGCCGCCACGTACGCGGCCAACTTCGGAGAGTCACACACTCACTGGGGAGACATCGCTGAGGTCACGGAGGAGAGGATCCCGCAGGCCGACGTGATCATCGGCGGACCTCCGTGCCAGGGCTTCTCAAACCTGGGCAGCAAGGACGTGGACGATCCTCGGAACAAGCTCTGGAAGGAATACCTGCGGTTCGTAGTGACGGCTCGACCACAGGTCTTCGTCATCGAGAATGTCGAGCGGTTTTCAAAAAGCAGCGAGTTCCAGCTTCTGCTCGACGAGGCCGACCACGGCATCATCAAGGAGTACCAACTCACCCCCGGGGTCCTGCTCGCCGCGGACTACGGTGTAGCGCAACGTCGTCCACGCACCATCGTGATCGGCTCGCGAGTCGGTAAGATCCCCCTCCCGTCACCGACCCATGCGAAGGCCCCGACGAACGGACTGAAGCCGTGGGAGACGGTGCGCAGCCGCATCGCAGGGCTGGACGAACGGCCGGCCACGACAGAACTGCCGCAGACGATGACGGAGTACTTCGGCCAACGCATCCGCGGGGTCTTCAAGGGAAGTGAGATCCACTTCGGGCGCAACCCCACACCGCTGTCCCTGGACCGGTACGACCACATCCCACCCGGTGGCGGCCGCTTCAACCTCCCTGACCATCTGCTGTCAAGATGCTGGCGGGAGAAGAAGACCGGGACGACGGACGTCATGGGACGCATGCGCTGGGATGCCCCCTCGTTGACCATCCGTACAGAGTTCTTCAAGCCGGAGAAGGGTCAGTACCTGCATCCGCAGTGGGACCCAGACGACCCCGCACGTCGGGTCAACCGCGTCATCACGCACTACGAGGCGTCCCTGTTGCAGGACTTCCCCAAGGAGTACCTGTGGTGCGGGTCGAAGACCGAGATCGCGAAGCAGATCGGCAACGCCGTCCCGTCAGGTCTCGCTGCGGCGATCGCTCGGCACATCAAGCCCTGGCTGACCTGACGCGGCAGCCAGCGAGCATGGCGCGTTGACCGAGGGAGGCATCGCCGGCAATCTCCGTGGATGCCATTTCCACAAGATCCGCTCTTCCTGGCTGAGGCAGCGGAGGAGCCGGCGACTCTCCGCACGCGCGCACGGCGGGTCCGACCGCCCCGTCCCACTACAAAGGGCCGACCGCGACCGGCTATCGGACCTGACGAGTTCGTCACCGACGCCAGGCCACCTACACGCGATGATGACCCCGAACTCTGGACCGTCCGAGATGCGCTCATGGAGCTGGATCCCGACGGCGTGCGAACCGGGTACGCCATCCGGGAGGCCCTTGATCAGATCTACGACGGCCAGCGCACCGGCCGCTGGGACTACACGCAGCTGCTGAAAACCGAGAAAACCCATATGGGCACACTCGTCGAGATTTGGCTTCAGCGAGAGTTTTGCTTCGAGGACGGCATCGATCTGGACTACCTGATTGCAGGCGCCGACGTCGACTGCAAATGGTCACTCAACCTGTACGAGTGGGAGATCCCCATTGAGATGTACAGGTACGGGCCGAAAATTGCGCTCGTCGTATGGGGAAACGACTACACGGCGCACTGGGCGGCTGGGCTGATACGCATTTCAGAGGAGGTTCTGAGAGAAAAGGGTAAGCAACGCGACGGCAAGCGCAAGCTCAATAATCGCGGTCGGGACCGCATCCTCTGGCTTCATCGAGAGGCCGAGCTTGTCAAGAACACCCTCTTGCACATACGTAACCCTGCGAAGCGAGACAGCATTGTCTATGCCGACGCCGGTCAGACGGCCGTCAACAATCTGTTCCGAGAACTCACCGGCGAGCTGGTCAACAGAGCAACGGTTCTGACCGCCGCACAGCAGGTTGACAGCGCGAAGCGGGTTCGTGACGCGCGTAAGCACCTCCGGCCCGATGGGATCGTAATCTTCGGCCACTACAACCCCCACCCGCGCATGGCGGCTGAACTGCATCTGCCGACACCAACCCTGGGCAGGTTTGTCAGCACACGAGTAGCTCCTTGGAGGACGGGCGACCCAGAGCCCCACACCGAAATCCAAGGGAGCAGATGGCGCCGAGCGCGCTCCTCAGACCCTGTAACGCCAGCTCCGCTGCTACCGCGCCAGTCGAGAGAACAGAGCTGAAGATGACCCACCAGGGAGCAGGGCGATGAAGATTCGCCCTGCTCCAACTGGACCGGCACGAGCCACCTGACTGCATCAGCTCGCCACCCCGTACGGATCGCCGCACACTCCCGTGCTTGATCCGAGACAGGCGGTGTGGCGACCCGGCGCGGCTTGGCGGTCAGCCGGGACTCCGTCCGGACAACCCGTGGCGGGCTTGTGGACACGCTCACCGATGGGCGGGCCGTGGAACAGCTCCACGTCATCGTCGCTGTCTGCTCCCTGCTCGCTGGTCAGGGGAGGCATCGTGGCGCAAGTCGGGATGACGGTATGCGATGTCATGAGACCTGTCCTCGCTCGGCACTGCGAGCCAAGGAGCAGGATGTGGGATCCTTCCTACATCTGATCGCCCTGAGCAGGAGCTAGCATGCCGCGTGAAATCCGCCCGCTAGAGACGCTGACATCAAATGACACCCAAGCATGGGTGAAGCAACGTGTTATCAACGTCATCCGGAGTTATCACAATGCGGCTGACGTCATCGCCGAGCCGATTCAAAACGCTGTTGACGAGGTCCTCTCCGCTGATGGGATCGGTGACGTCGGCCGGGTTCGGATCATTCTCGACACTGACGAAAACACGATTTCTGTGCGCGACAATGGGCGCGGCATCTCAAGTGAGAACATCGAGAAGTGGCTCGCTCCCGATGTTGGAAGTAAACGCGCCGACTTCCTCGCCGGCCTAGTTCGGGGCCATAAAGGTGTCGGCCTAACGTTTTTGGCTTATGGATTCAATCACTTCGAGCTTGAATCTCGCACCTTGGAGGGGGAACACTACCGACTCCGCCTGGAACACGGGCGCGCATGGGTGGAGAGCCCGGAAGACGGAACTCCCCCCGTGGGGCAGCTCGATGAGAACATCGCGGCGGGACGAATTGATGGCACCGGAACGATCGTAACCGTCAGCCTCAGCCCTCAAACAGAGCCTCGCAGTCTGAGGCACGCCTTTCCGACCGTCGATTACGCCGTCACGGCAATCCGGAATCAAACGGCGGCGGGCATCGTCGAGCCGCCTAACGTCATCAAGAAGCGCGAACTCGAAGTGACCCTCGAATACAAGGCGAAGTCCCAGACCACTACCGTCGTAATTCCTTCGGAATACCGCTATCCACACGACGGCCTGGCAGCAGGCATGAAGGTCCTCAACCTTGGCAAATGGCTCACTCAGAACAAGAATTCCGAACCCGGCGCCAAGGAGAAGAAGGCCTACCATGCCTGTTACTGGGTTTTCACTCCTGACGACCTTAAGGAACTGATCGGCGCAAGAACTGGTGAGCAGCTCGCGGAGCCGGAAGAGGTAGCCGCGTTCTTAACGGACCACCAGGTTCACGTGTATGCGCTCTTCTCTTACAGCGCGTCCTATCGGGACCAGCTAGGGGTTGCATGGAAGATCCCGGGGAACCGCAAGGCACTTCACTTCCCCAGTTTGCGGGTTGCAACGGACGGCATGATCTCGTCGTGGACGCGTGAGATTACCCTAACCCACCGCGGGTTCAACGTCGATCGGACCTGGCTGCTGTACAGCCTCCGAGGAATCGAACCAGACCTGGGTCGAAAAGATTTCCCGCCCAACGTACACGATTTCTTGAAGATCTCGGAGGAGGTAATCGCCAATAGAGTTGCCGAGCAAGCGAGGCCATTCCTCCGCGTCAGTCCGCCAAGAACCGCACCGACTCAGCCAGGATACGAGCCCCCTGCAGTCAAGGCGTTCAAGCGCCGAGAGAAGCCCCTGAGCCCTGGCGCCCTCCCCGAGTTCGGCGAAATTGCGCTGCAAACAGAGCCGCAGTCGGAGCAGGATGTCATCGCTTTGTACAACGAATTAGTTGGCATGGGCATTCTTCGCCACCTCCAACCCGTGTTCTTCAGTGGCTTCGACTTTTACGATTCGTACTTCGAGTACAAATCAGAATTGTCTCCCACTTCCGTGGCGGAGAGGTTGCCAGGGACGGACGAGCTTGATCCGCGCCACCGGGAAGGCGTAGCCGAATTTAAGCTGACTGCCGACAGCATCCTTGCGGATATTGTGGCCGGTGTTAAGCAGTGGACGGACATGACTTTTCTTGTCTGCTGGAAGATCGGCACCGACAAGAAAAGTGGAGGCGATGAGGTTACATTCGCCGAATGCGACAGTCCAATCGATCGCAGATACCATGGCGTAACCCACCTCGCACGCCTCCAGTCAGCTGGAGAAGCGACTGTATTTGTTATTGCCTTGGCAGATTTCCTCCGCATCATGGCCACCGAGGAATAGCGACGCAAGACCGAGTGCCGACTAAGGGACGGTCCTGTTCCAGACCGCCCTTAGTCGCGCTCTTGTAGGTTGGGACAGGAACACCTCCAAGGCCAGATGCCGCCGCCCGAATAGCTGGTCGGCGAGTTGCCGCCTACAAGTCGGTCGTCGCTTAGATGCCCAGCATCTGGCATGTCTGCGCTGCACAGCGTATTCAGCCTGCTGGCGCAATCCTTCATCCCGTGTGCCGTCGACCCGCCCTTCTGGGGAGCGGGCCGCCGCCCGGCCCGCCATGTCAAGCGGACCTTGACGCACGGTCGGACGCTGGCGGGTCGGGCGGGGGTCTGCTCGGCTTGCCCGGGTCGATGGCAGGCGGGATGGCCTACCGCAACCGCCCACGGACCGCGACCCGCTGGCGGGCCCCGGCCATCCTGGAGCCGGAGCGCCCCCGCCGGAGGCGCCCTAACCGCAGCCCCGCGACCGCCGCCAGCTCGCCGACGCGGCCGGAGGGCGCTCCCCTACGCCGCGCGGGCTCATGGC
>JAEWJH010000098.1 GCA_023386635.1 Pseudomonadota bacterium | reverse complement strand
GGGCCGGGGCTGGCGGGGCCGCTCGGCCAGCGGGGTGGGTGTGCCGGTGGGTCGGCCGATGCGCCAGCATGCGTCGATGAGGCGGGCGGTGTGGTCGCCGTCGGGGTCGGCGTAGTCCCCGATCGTGTCGGCGGTCAGGCGGGTGGAGGTGTGCCCGGTGGCCTCGGTGCTTTTGGTGGCGTACTTGGCAAGGTAGCCCGCGACCATCCCATCGGTGACTTCCCCGGAGCCGTCGGTGGCGATCGGTTCCAGGTCGACCTGGTCGCCCCAGGCGATCGGCCATCCGTCGGGCCGGTCGGGGTGGCTGGGGGTGTGGAAGGCGATCTGCCGGGCGGCGTGGCGCAGCGCGTCGATGAGGTCGTCGACGGTGAACCCAGGCGGTGGGGGGACGATGTTGTCGGGGTCGGTGGGGTCGACGCCGTCGAGGCGGGCGATGGCGTGGAAGTGCACCGCTCCCCGGGCTTGCAGTTCGGCGACCTTCCCGGGCGACAGCCGCACCGGGGCGACTGTGCGGGTCTTGCCGGAGGCGGTGACCACCTCGACGCGGGGGCTGCCGCGGCGTTGGGCGAGTTTCGCCAGCCAGCGTTCCGCGGCTTGCTTGGTGCGGTGCCAGAGTTCGCCGGAGAAGATGTTCCAGACGACCTGGTGGTCGTGGTCGTAGCAGTCCAGGCACAACGGATGCCCAAGCACCGAGTCACCGGTCTCATGGCGGGCCCAGCAGACGGCGGGTCGGCCGTGGGGGCAGAGTCCGGTGTCGCGGCGGGCGTGGCAGGGTTCGGCGCGGCAGTCGCAGCGGCGTCGGTTGCGGCAGGTGTGCCGCTTCACGATCCGGGCGTGGACGGTGCCGAACGACGGCGCGGTGAAGGTGGCGAACACCGCCGGATGCGACGCCACCGACTCCGGTACGCCCTTGCCGCCGACGAGACCCGCGCGCAGGAGTTGGAAGGCGTCGCGTTGGTAGGTCTGGGCGCAGGCGGGGCAGACCGTGGCGCGGCGGTTGCCGCAGGCGGTGTAGATCGCCGCGTCGGGCATCGCGTCGGTGTGCCGGGCGTCAAGGACCCGGCCGGTCGAGGCGTCGACGGTGAGGATCTGACCGGACAGCCGGATGGGCCGGGTGCAGCCGGCGGCGGCGCGGACGTGTTCCAGCCAGCCGTAGTAGTCCGGTCGGGTGGCGCGTTCGAACGCGGCCCCGGCAGCCGTCCAGCCGTAGACGATGGTGTCGGCGTTCGAGCCCACCCCCCGGGCCGAAGCGCGGGGGGTGAGGTCCAGCGTCGAGGCCATCAACCGGCCACCCCAGCGGGGTGCAGGTTAGTGATGGTGCGTTCGATGACGATGACCCGGCAGGCGCTGCACTGCCGCTTGGACGGTTCGTGCCGCCCACAGGGGATCTGGGTGACGGTGTCGCCGCAGCGGATGGTGACCGGGTTGCGGCAGGGTCCGCCGTCGATGACGTCGATGACGGTGCGGCGGATGTCGTAGGGGTGGGGCTCCGGGTCGGCCGGGCAGGTGTGCAGGAGCTGCACGACGTCGACAGTGTGGATGCTCATCGGGCACCACCGCCGATGCTGGCCAGGAGTTGCCCGGCGACGGGTGGGGTGACGTCGAGGCGGTCGGCCAGCTCGGCCGGGGTGATGGGGCGGCCGGTGGCCTGTTCGTGCTGCACGGCGGCGAAACGCGCCATCGGCAGCAGGTGGTTGGGAACGTCGACCGGCTCGGCCGGTGCGGAGACGGGCTCCGGCTCAGCAGCCGGGGTGAAGGTCGGTGCGGTGGCGGGTTCCGGCTCGGCGGCCGGGGTGATGGCGGCCGGTGGTGCCGGCTCGGTGGTGACTTGCTCGGCCACCTGGACGCGGATGGGTTCGGCCGGCGCAGCCGGCGCAGTTCTGCTCTGCCCCGTCGGAGCGGGGGCGAGGACGAGTTTGACCAGGGCCATGAACGCCAGGGCGGGGACGGCGGACAGGAGCCAGCCGGAGATGCCGGGTTTGGCGACCGCGAGTTGCGCGGCGAGGGACAGGCTGGCGGCGGCGATGAGCAGGAACAGCGGGTAGCCGATGGGTGCGCCGGTGCGGCGGCGTCGGCGGATGGTCAGCAGGCAGGCGATAGGGACGAGTTCGCTGATGACGGCGTTGGCCCAGCCGAACCACGCACCCGTCCCAGCCGGGCTGTTGGCGAGGGTCCAGTCTTTGACGTGGGTAAAGGATGCGGCGCCGGCGAACCCGGCGACCGCGATGAGGATGAGCACCAAGACCAGGCACTCAACGCGGTTGCCGGTGGTGTGGCGGTCAGTGGTCATGGGTCACCTGCCCGGTGGTGACGGCGCGTTGTTCGGCGGCGAGTCCGGCGAGGCCGACGCGGATGCCGTTGCAGGTGGGGCAGTGCTGCTCGGGTCCGGCGGTGCACTGGGTGAGGTGGGCGTCGTGGATGATGCGCAGGCTTTCGGCGTAGTAGCCGGACAGGAACCGTTCGAAGGACAGTTCGCCTCGGGCGGCGAAGTGCCGGGCGATGGCGGTGACGACGTAGTCGTCCGGGGTCATCCGCTCCTGGGCGGCGAAGTTGACGGCGGTGGTGGTGGTCATCGGATGCCTCCCATGTAGGCCAGGACGATGCCGATGAGCAGGACGACGGCGAAGGTGATCAGGACAGCCATCAGTGGCCTCCGTGGCAGTCGAGGCAGCAGCCGTAGCGGCGGGGGATGTAGTAGGGCTTGATCTGGCCGCAGTCGCGGCAG
>JAEWJH010000127.1 GCA_023386635.1 Pseudomonadota bacterium | reverse complement strand
GCCTTGGCCGAAATGCCTTCCTTCTGGAGGCGGGCGGAAAGATCATCGATCAAAGCTGCTTCGCCCTGAAAGAGATGCGACGAGCCGGCAACGTCGATAAAAATGCCGTCCGGAGGATCCGGCGTCACGATGGGAGAATACCGCACGCACCACAGAGCAAGCCGAAGCAACGCGGCTTCATCGTCATCCGGCGTTGCGTCAAGAACGCAAAGCTCGGGCACAAGCGTCTGCGCATGCGTCACGGTCATGCCGCGCCGCAGGCCCAATGCTTCAGCCGCAGCGTCTACGCTCGCAAGCAAGCGGCGCTGACCCTGCATCGTGGCTGTGACGAGTGGCTTATCCCGCGAGGGCGCGTCGCGGTCCTGCCGTCGCCGCCGATCGCTCGGCAGATACGGCAGGAAGAGCGAGATGACTCGCCGCATCCGGTGCCTCCACGATCCAATCATGCGGCTCGCCACCCCGGACGCGCAGCAACTCCAAATGCCAATGCTGGCGCGGCAAGCCGTCAAAGCTGGATTGCGGCGATGGGTGCGGTGAGACCCGCCAGCGAGTGGCGGCCGCGTTCGGCTCGCCGGCGCGTTCGTTTTCGTTCAGTGTGCGCCAGCGATGGATCGCGAATGCCGTGACGCCCGAATCCGCGGCCGCCAATTGCAGCCGCCGCGACGCTGTCAGGGGCAGGCGAACCAGCTCGCCGACGACGGCGGCAAGACCTTTACACCGTAAGCCTTCTTCCATCGCGGGAAGAACCTCGGCGTCTTTCCATGTCTCGCAAAAGATCAAGCGGTCGGGGTGCAGCCCGATCCGCGACAGCGCAGGTGCGAAAAGATCGCGACCTCGCAAGCACCACAGCACCGGGCCTGGAATGCGCGCAACGATGCTCGCTGCGAACAGCGTTGCCAGGCCCGCATATTCGCTTGCGGGGCCGCCCTCCAACACCTCATGCAGTTGACCCAGGGCGAGCCCGCCTCCGGACAGGTGGGAATCAATAGCTCCCACGCCAAAAGGCAGCACGAACGTGCTGCTGACCGCACGCGATTCGATGCGCTCCAGCGTCCGGCGCAAATCGGCAACAGAGGTAGGCGGGCTGGCCAAGGCCATCCTTTGGTTCCTTCAAGGCAGTCGAATGTTCTACCTTTGTTCTCATCGGAGAAAGAGTCAACAGGATCGACAGCTCTCTCGTTTTTATTGTGATTTTGAGATGGAACTTCGGAACGAGACCGCGGACAAGAAACTCCTTTCCGCCCTTGCTCGCAGAGCGAGGGTAAGGGGGAAATTTAAGCCACCGGCCTACTCTTGTTGCTCAGCCCACCACCGCGCATAGGGCGTATTCTTTGCCAGGTGGCGGTTGTAGTCAGGCGCGCCGTCATTCCACCAAACAGGACCGCGTTCACCGAGGGCGCGCTTTGCTCGGTCGATTTGTGCTCTGATGCGGGACTGATCTTCTGCCGCCGCGCCCCGCAATGCCGAACGCGCCATCATGAGCTCATGCACCAGCCGTTCGCGTTCGTCGCCCGGAAGCTCGGGATTGCTCGAGCGCCAGAGACGTCCTCTCACAACGAAATAGCGTTGGTCACGCGTCCGCGCATATTGCTTCGAATCCGGCATCTCTTATTCCAAACTTTCGCCTTCCGTCATGCGCCTAGCCAAAGCCAAGAAACCCATGTGTAATCTCTATTCCATTACAAAAGGCCAAGCCACGATCATTGAGTTGACGCGGGCTTTGCGCGATCTTACTGGCAACCTACCGCCAATGCCTGGCGTGTTCCCCGACTATTCGGCTCCGGTCGTGCGCAATGCACCGGACGGCGTGCGCGAGCTAGCAATTCTGCGTTGGGGGATGCCTTCATCGTCTTTCGCGCAGATGGAAGCCACGAAGAAGCGTGCCGCGAAACTTGAAGCCAAAGGACAGACGGTCGACTTCAAAGAACTGCTGCGTATGGAACCGGACAGCGGCATAACAAATATCCGCAATACGAACAGCAAGCACTGGAAGCGATGGCTTGGGGTCGAACATCGATGCGTCGTGCCATTCACCTCGTTCAGCGAATTCAACAAGGCCGAGGGCGGTGATATCTGGTTCGCGTTTGATGAGAGCCGCCCGCTCGCTTGTTTTGCCGGGATCTGGACAACGTGGACCTCTGTGCGCAAGGTCAGGGAGGGTGAAACCACCAATGACCTCTTCGGCTTCCTAACTTCAGAGCCGAACGCGGAGGTTGGGGCGATCCATCCGAAGGCAATGCCGGTCATCTTGCGGTCGCCAGAAGAGATTGATGCGTGGCTCACCCTGCCGACCGAAGAAGCGCTAAAGCTACAAAAGCCGCTTCCAGACGGTTCGCTCTCGATCGTCGCACGTGGAGCGAAGAAGGATGGAGAGGCCGCATAAATTTAGTAGGCCGCATGATCGGCGGACCCAAAAAATAGCTAACGATCTCGAGAGAACGCCAGCTTCTGCTCGTTCCAGTTTGTTGAGACTGGCTGCATGAAGTCCTTGAGCAAGGGCGCGTCTTTCCGGCCATCGAGAACGTCGCGTACAATGTCTGGCGCCAGCAATGTCATCCTCAATAGCCGACAAGCGTAAGACTCGTTGATCCTCTTGTCTTTAGCGAGCTCTGTAATTGACGAATAATGTCCACTCTCAATGAGAGCGCGCCACCGGAACGCTTTGGCCAGAGCGTTAATGGTGGATTCGTCGCGGCGGCGATAGCTCGGGGCGGGGCTATTTGAGGTCGCGGCCACGATAGTTTTCCGGCCGCCGCGAATCGTCAATTTGAGGGGAACATGGACCGTCAGAGTTTGATGCGATCTATCTGTCACGCCGCCACCTCGGTACGTTCAGAAGCTGAACCCAAATGCTCGATCAGGCTCCCTAGCCCGTCAGTCTTTAGGGTGATGTCCGCGCCTGTATCGCCGACGCCAATTCGGGCCACTAATAGCTGGACAATCCGAGCCTGCTCTACCGGGAATAATTCGTTCCAGATCTGATCAAACTGCTGCAGGTAATCGCGAACCGAGCGCTCGGTTATGCCCGGAATGGCTTTTCGGGCCGCACGCCACGTCCCCACCACGATCTCAGGCGACCGAACCATGGTCTTGATCTGCGAAACGACGGCGGCTTCGATCTCTGCTGCAGGAATGCGCCGGACCGGGCCGCCACTCGAAATGCCGGAACGCAGCTCGCTGGCGATGATGTAGTAACGATAGAGCTTTCCGCCCTTGCGGGTATGCGTCGGGGTCATCGGTATTCCGCCCGGCCCAAAGATGAGACCTTTGAGGAGCGCAGGTGACTGAACCCTGGTTCTCACGGCTCGCTTTCGCGGGCTCTCCTTGAGAATGTCATGTACTCGGTCGCACAGCTCCGAGCTGATGATCGCCTTATGCTCGCCCGGATAAGCTGTCCCCTTATGGACAGCGTCACCGATGTAGACGCGATTGTTGATAAGCTTGTAGATCGCGCCTTTGTCGATCAGTCTGCCGTAGCGGTTGCGTGCGTTCTTCTCTGCTAGTTCGCGCACGAGCTTGGTCCCGGAGCCTAGCTCAGCGAAGCGCTCGAAGATCTCGCGGACTAGCTCCGCTTCTGGCTCGTCGATCACCAGCTTGCGGCTTTCGACGCGGTAACCCATCGGCACGTAACCGCCCATCCATATGCCCTTCTTGCGGGAGGCCGCAAACTTGTCGCGGATGCGCTCGCCGATCACCTCGCGCTCGAACTGCGCAAATGAAAGCAGGATATTAAGCGTGAGCCGTCCCATGCTGGTGGTGGTATTGAACGACTGCGTCACGCTGACAAAGGTGACGCTTTGCCGGTCGAACACCTCAACGAGCTTGGCAAAATCCATCAGGGCCCTGCTCAAGCGGTCGATCTTGTAGACGACGATGATGTCGACCTTGCTGGCTTCGATATCGGCTAGCAGTCGCTTAAGGGCGGGGCGCTCTAGCGTGCCGCCAGACACGCCGCCATCGTCATACCGGTCGTCAACTAGAAGCCAGCCTTCAGCGCGCTGGCTGGCGATATAGGCCTCGCAGGCTTCGCGCTGGGCATGCAGGCTGTTGAATTCCTGCTCCAGCCCCTCTTCAGAGGATTTGCGGGTATAGACCGCGCATCGCAGTTTTCGGGCTGGGAGGCTTTTTGGGATAGCCCCGCTCACGGCTTACCTCGATGGTTCTTGAGGCCGAAGAAGGTGAGACCGTTCCAACGAGTGCCGGTGATGGCGCGTGCAATGGCAGAGAGTGATTTAAACGGCCGCCCTTGATACTCAAAGTCCTCGTCGCGGACAGTGACGCAGTGCTCAACGCCCTTCCATTCCCGGATCAGGCGGGTGCCGGCTATGGGGCGGTGCTCAAGGTTACGGCGGCGTTTCGAAGGTTTTCCCTCGAGCTCGTCGGCAATGGCTTCCAGCCGTTCCATAGTTTCCGCTGTTAGTCCGCCGTAAGCGAGCTCCTGGATACGGTAGGCGAGGCGGCTTTCCAGGAAGCGGCGGTTATAGGGCGGCGGCTCCCGCTCAAACAGATCGCGCCATTTTGCCTTTAGAGCTCCAATCGGCGCGGCTTTGAGTTCGGCTAGTTGAGCCAATACGGCTTTAGTCATGCAGTTTCTCCGGTCCAACTTCGGCCGGATCACCGCTCTGGTCGGGCGGGAAGTGAAGCGAACTCTCTCCGGATGCAACGGATATTTGGCTGGACTTCCGGGCCGTGACACGCATGAGGCCAGTAGCCAGGATTTCCGCCAAATCTGATAGGCTGTTTGAACTGAGATCGGCTGCGTGGTTTTTGCTGGTCATGAGTACCAAACTGCACGCAAAACTCGTTTGTTCTAGAGATCTTTCTCCATTGTCGTGGTCGATAGTCCTTGGCCGAAAACAAAGGTAAAACAGCGGCCAAGGTAGCGGAGGAAAACAGGCCCGTTATTGGCGAAAGCGCGAGTTGAGTGCAAAATTGTCAGCGAATTCTGCACCGATTCGCGCTCTGAACCCCGAACCGAGATGCCTTTAGAACGTCAACGCGGTTGGACTCTGTTGGAGGCAATTAGACGGGCGGTAGACCCCGAGCTGCTTCGACAATATCGACTATTGCCGCCCATTCGCACTTCTCCCGACCCAGCGGGGTCGGGCGGCGCGGCCAAAGAAACAAAGTGGCAAAACGTCAGAAGTGCAGGGTGCTTTGAATCGATAACCAGCGATCTGCGACGTTATTTGGTGTCCGGACAGCTAGTAGGATATGGCCGGCATGGCGAAGAGCATGCGACGGTAAAGCCAATTTCTTCTTTGGTTTGGCAGGGCGCCCGTTTCGAGGATCTCAAGACATCGAAAATTTCTATTTCGATTCCCGATAGCACGATATGGGATGTCCGCATTGTGCCGGCACTATACGCGATTGATGTTGTTGATCGCCTCAACGGCCTTCCCATCATCGAAGCATTTGATCTGTTTGTGTTTAACGATCCACAGGTAGCCAGCCTACGGAAATGCGCGATTTCACGTGGCGGCAAACCGCGAAACGTCGGTTTTCAGCCGCTCCTCTACCACGCGTACTGGTACACGGACGACGGTGAAGACGTCGAGGCGAGTTTTGTAGGTTTCTTGTCGGCCAATGGACCGCAGAGGCACACGCGCGTGGCTGAGTCAGCATTGGTCGACCGCTTCGGACGCCTTACGACGTTACTCCGTGAGGGATCGCTAACCGCACACGGTGTGGCTGCAGGTCAAGGCGTGACAGTAGAGATACCCAGATCCATGTGGCTTCGCCCAGGCGCTGTTCTAGATCTCTATAAGGGCGATTACTTCGATCGGTACCCTTACCAGGGAGACGAGATCGAGCCGCCCGTTCTTCCTCTGTATGTTGGGCTGACCCTGCAGTCGCCGGCTACGAGACATAAAATACTTCACGTGAAACCGACGGATGACGTTCCAATACGATCATCTACCGTGCCCAAGGTCGTTCGTGGGTCTGGCAAAGGAATTCAAGGAGCAAATGAGCGTCGTCGGGTCGAGAGGGAGTGTCGGATTTGGCTCGCCGAGATCATGAAGGAATCACCAAATCGACGCGTCAAAAGCATTGATGAACTCTTCACGAGCGCCAGAGAGCGGTGGCCTGGAATTAGCGAGCGCACATTTATGACAGCCCGGAGCCTGGCAGTCTCAGACGCCGGTGCCGAAGCCTGGCTTACAGCCGGCGCGCCGCGAAAATCACCGCGCTAAAATCGCTGCACCGATTAAATAGCTGCATCTATTACGCTTTCCAAGATGTCCGCATGTTGTGCCAACGAATCGCATTGGAGCGAGGGCAATGGCACAACACAGTACGGATGATGACCGTCTGCTAACGGAGATACAGGCAGCCGATCAGCTGAGGCTTTCCTCGCGCACTCTGCAAGCATGGCGTTCTCAGGGAATAGGGCCCGAGTACGTCAAAGCCGGTCGAGCCGTTCGATATCGACGTTCTGCGCTCGTAGAGTGGGCACACGATAACACGGTCGTTCCAAAGGCCGCCGCGCATAGGTCGTCCATGGGGAGCGTCGGATGACGGTAAAGGCGCTCGACACTCTTCTTGCCGCTAAGGTCATCAACATTGCGCCTGGGCTCAGGCCAAGCGAGCGGCAGGTCGCTTTAACGCTCATCGAGCACTTCAATCGGCGAACAGGACGTTGTGATCCAGGTACGCAGCGGATTGCCCAACTGCTGGGCTGTTGCACAAGAACCGTCATCCGAGCCACCTGCCGGCTGGAGAAGGCCGGGCTTTTTGAGAAGGTTCGCCATGGCGGTTACTCCAACCGGAACAGCTATCGACCGAATTGGACACGCTTTGCCGAACTGGAGGCGGCTTGGAGGAAGCAACTAGCAGCTAGGCGAAGCAAGTGCGTGACAACGGTGTCGGTAGCGTCTGGACGTGCGAGTCACGTTGCTCGAGACACCGATGTCACCCAAACCTGTTCTAGTAACTCCTATTCTAAAACCTTCTCTGGGCCGCCGATTAAATATCGTGGCGCGATCGGCGATCGTCCGCAAAGGCAGCGGTCGACCGAAGTAGCCCGAGTTGAAGCGGAGCGACGCTGGTCGAATGATTTACTTCGCTCTTATGCGTCCGAGCCGCTGACCTATAGCGAGATCGTCGACCTTATCGATCCTGATCTGCAGGCCAGGGCAACCGAAGCAGAGATCAATCGGCGCGGGAGCGGCATCCGTCTGATCCAAAATTGTTTGAAGCTTCCAGATGTCTAGATCTAATCGGCCGGAATTTCACGAAGTAATCGATCCCCCGCGTGGGGGGGGGTATCGAAAGTCTACAGGGTTGGGGCGCACATACCGGCGGGACTCTCATTCACGGATTTTTTTTCCTGCGCCGTGGTTTTTGCAAATTCAAACGGAATCAAATCAATCAAAAGCTCAGCAATTTCAATGGGCGTGCTGCACACGCGGGCTCGCATCAGGCTATTTATTTTCTGCCGAACCCCGGGGGGCGTCAAAAAGTCCGCGCGCTTTCAAGCGCGGACCGGTGGACCCGCAACACGAACTTTTTCGCGAATTTCCGAGAACTTTTTTTCTGGGGTGTGCGGGTCCGCCCGCAAAAAAAATCGCCGCGAAATTCAGGTGGGGGGGTAGGTAGATGACGGTCATCCCGAACTGCAAAGCCGACGGATTCGAGCAGCGCCTCAGACTAGAGTTTTGGCCGATTGACCGGGTGGTCCCTTCGCGGCGCAACGCGCGATCTCACAGCGATGCCCAGGTCGCAGAGATCGCAGGTAGTATCCGCGCCTTCGGCTTTGCCAACCCAATCCTCGTCGGCGAGGACGATACCGTGATCGCGGGTCATGGACGGCTCGCAGCGGCGCGCAAGCTCGCGATGAGCGAAGTGCCGGTCATCGCCATCACGGGGTTATCGGAGATTCAGCGGCGTCAATTAATGCTCGCGGACAACCGGATCGCGCTCAATGCCGGCTGGGATGCGGAGCTGCTGGCTCTGGAGCTTACGGACCTGAAATCGATGGGCGCCGATTTGTCGGTGCTAGGCTTCGCGAAGGGTGAGCTCGCGAAAGCCCTGACGCCCGCGGACAGCCGCGGGCTCACGGACGAAGATGATGTACCGGCGCTGGCGGAGGCCACGGTCAGCGCGCCGGGCGACGTCTGGTGCCTAGGTTCTCACCGGATCATTTGCGGCGACAGCACGAACGCCGAGACGGTGCAGCAGTTACTCGACGGTGCCGTGCCTGTGCTGATGGTGACAGATCCGCCTTATGGGGTGAACTATGATCCTGAATGGCGTCATCGCTCCGGTATCAATCACTCGTCCCGTGTTGGCAAAGTCGAGAACGATGAGCGGGCCGACTGGGCGCAAGCCTGGGCGCTGTTCCCGGGCACCATCGCCTATGTGTGGCACGGAGCCCTGCATGCGGGGACAGTCGCCGCCAGCCTTGAGCGCGAAGGCTTCACCATCCGGGCCCAGATCATCTGGGCCAAGGAGCGTCTGGTAATCGGCCGCGGCGACTATCACTGGCAGCATGAGCCCTGCTGGTATGCCGTGCGCTCGAAAGGCAACTGGATGGGGGATCGCAAGCAGACAACCCTCTGGACAATCTCGAGCAAGGATCAGGACGCGGAGACGGTTCACGGCACGCAAAAGCCCGTCGAATGCATGCGGCGGCCGATCGTCAACAATACTGCCCCAGGGGACGCTGTGTACGAGCCGTTCCTCGGCAGCGGCACGACCCTGATCGCTGCCGAGAGCGTCGGACGCGTCTGTTACGCCGTCGAGCTTTCTCCCGCTTATGTGGACGTTGGCGTCCGCCGTTGGCAGGCCTTCACCGGGAAGAAGGCTGTCCGATTGAGTGATGGACGCGAGTTCGACGCCACGACCTCAGATTTGGGGGTGGTGTGATGCGTGGACGACGACCAACGCCGACCCGCCTGAAGATGCTCACCGGTAATCCGGGGAAACGTCCACTTAATGCTGATGAACCGAAGCCTGAGGCGGCGATTCCGGAATGCCCTGCGGAATTGGGCGACGTGGCCCGGCAAGAGTGGAACCGCTTGGTTGAGCAACTCGAACCCTTACGGATGATCACGCATCTCGACCGCGCAGCGCTCGCTTCGTACTGCGCGGCCTATGCTCTCTGGGCCGAGGCAACACAGGCGATCCAGACGTATGGAGCTATGGTCAAGTCACCTACCGGTTATCCGATTCAATCGCCCTACGTTTCTATCGCCAATCGTCAGACCGAGATCATGATGCGCATCGCATCCGAATTCGGCTTCACGCCGGCAAGTCGAAGCAGGATTTCAGCGCCGGCTGAGAAATCGGCAACGCTCTTTGATTTTCCCAGTCAAGACAACGACAGCGAGGGTTGAAATTCAGGCTCAAACGAAAGGTCTTGCCCGTTTGTTCAGCAGGCACGTGGACGCTTCTACAGCCCCAAACCCAACAGTGGCGCACGATTGAGCGCGGTCCGAAACGTTTAAGGCAGGAACCCGGACGTCTCTTCGGCGTAACACGGCAGGCTTCAGGATGGGGCTTGGACATAACCCGTCCCGCCGGCAGACACTGCCTCCGGCGGGCTTTTTTTCGCATGGCCGCCGATGACCTGGAACCACGGGGACACCCACTACTAGCAAGGGCGCTGGATGGCGCCGTCGATGCTTCGCCCAAGAGGATCGGACGGCTGAGAATGCGGCCATCATGCGAAATGCCATTCGCGACGCGATTCGCAGTGGCGCAAGCGATTTACACTCTGATCGAAAGTGGACAAGCGGGCGATCAGACGTTAGACGCGCTCGAAACCCGCTTGTCCGGCCCTATCTACGGTTGACGACTAACGCCCATTATCTTTGCGGCCCGTCGCGTAGAATCCGGCATCACTTGAAAAGGGTCATTCTTCGCCATTGCCGCGACGTTGCGCAGTTCCCGCCAGTTCTTCGAGCTACCTGAGTGGCCGATAGGACGAACAGCCGGCGGAATCGACCCGAGTTCGTTGCCTCTCATGACCGTGCCCGAATTCTTCGCCGAAGCTGCGGTGTAGCCTTATAAGCTTCGGTTACGCGCGCTCGATCGCGAGGCCGGTTGCCGGGCCCGGGGCGCCGGGACGACGTCGCTTTCGGTGACCATTTCATTGCTTGCCGCTTCTTGTTTGACCGCTTTGCGGACCTTTGCGGCTGACCGCAGTGCTATCCGGAGCTCTTCGTTAGGAGCTTCTTCATTGAAAAACACCAGTCCTTCGCAATGTGGACACGACCGAGAATAACCGTCGACCACGCGTCGCGCTTTGTCTCTGAACTTAGACTTGCACCGCGGGCAGCGGATTTGAATGCTATCATCGATCATGTGACTATCGGCTAAGCCCTATTAGTTCGCGATCCGTAGCTTACTGAGGGCCGTTCCGATTGACTCAAACGTGGTCACCATCTGATTGGCAGATTTGATCTCGGTGAATTTATCGCTCCCGCTAGCGCAATTTTTTAGCAACGTGGACGTCGGATCGCGCCCGGTGTTGACTTGAATAGTGTAAATAATGACACCAGCGCTCTTTGCGTTAGCACAAGTGCCACTGCCATTTTTGCTACTGTCATACATGCGCTTGTCGACCTCGGAACTCTGCGTCGACCCGTTCCCGTACCAACGATTTTGAGTATTCAAGCCGTCCGACATGAGAATGATCACGTCGCTATAGATGTAGTTCGAGTTTTTCGGTGGTGCCACCATTGCCCCGCCGCCGACTAAAGTCTGCCATGCCCACACAAGACCTATGGGTTGATTGGTACCACCGCCGGGACTTAGTTTGTCGACTAAGTCGTTGAGTCCATTCCAATCGTAGGTCTGCTGCATGATTGCGGCAGGGCATCCATCCGGTTGCTCTGCGGCGTACTCAGATGCAGCATCACTGCCAGGCGGCAAAACCTTTTGATCGTAGTTCTGTGGACTCGGTCTATCCTTCTCACCGCGATCAGAAATGCAGCCATTCCATGATGAATGGCTGGCGGGCTTCCACTTGCAATTGTTGGCGTGCGCGTTGTTGTATGAACTGTTTCCGGCGCAGTCCCATTGTCCGTTCTGCTTGTCCCACTCTGTCCAATCGATAAAGCTTTTGCTGTAGTTCGATTTACCGATATTCACGTACCGGGCAAATGGCACGATCGACACATAGACATCGCCCGCCGTTGATGCGGACTCCTTAAGCTGTTTCAGCAATGCCTTCGCAGCTTTTTTGAGTGCAGGCATCTTCCCGTCATCGTCCATTGAACCGGTAACGTCGAGCGCGAGCGCGACGCGCAGCTTGTTCATGCCCCATTTGGCCGTGGAGGTTACAGCGATGGGCATATTATTGTAACCAATCAGACCCATGAAATTGGTCGGCACGTTGGCGGTGCCGTTGAGCAGGATCTGCGAGCCGTTGGTCGTCGAATACGAAGCTGTGATGATCACGTTCTTCGCTTCCGGACGATTGAACAATGCGTTGAATGTGGCGGTCGCCTTAGTGCTGATCTGGGCCGCGGTCATCGAGTCCGCGGTCTTCGACAGCATCAGCGCCGTGGCGTCGATGGCCGATTGCATCGCCGCCTTGGTCGAATTGGCGCGGCTGAAATCGACCGCGCTGCCCACGAAGCCGACGATGGGAACCGTTGCGAGCGCAAAAGTCAGCGCGACGTTGCCTTTATTCGCACTGCGAAAGTTTGCCAGCAAATATTGGAACTTTCTGTTCATGCCATGCCTCATGTCGGCAAAAATTTGCAACGCATGAATGAACGTCCCGTAAATTTTCGCAACTTTAACCTGTATCGCGCAACTAACCGGTAAGCGGCTCTACAGGAGTGAGTTCCATGAACAAAGGAAACCGAACCGCAAGCGTGCGCGGCGCTTGGCGGTACACGAGCATGACTGCCACCGAACGTGCGGAACTAGCGCGATCACTTGCCAATGCGCGTTGGTCCAAATCGCGCGAAGGTAAAAAGACACACGACGAACCAGACGAGAGCAACGTCGAGAACTAAATTCTGTCGTGCAGTCCTAGTTGAGATGGAGCTTGGGGAACGGTAATTTGCTCGCGACGTTGCTCCACAGATGAAAGGAGCTGTCATGGGTATTTTCTCAAAAGACATCCAGACTATGGACGACCTGTTCTTGCACAGCTTGCAAGACATCTATTATGCCGAACATCAGATCACCAAGGCTCTGCCTGATATGATCGCGAAGACCACAAACCGCGATCTTGCAGCCGGTTTCAGAACCCACCTTGAAGAGACCAAGAAGCAGATCGAACGATTGGAGCAGGTCTTCAAAAAGCTCGGCAAGGAACCGAAGGGAACTGATTGCCCGGCAATCGACGGCATAATCAAGGAAGCGAATGAGATCGCCGGCGAGATCGATGACAAGGCAGTCATGGATGCTGCCCTCATCACGAGCGCCCAGGCCGTCGAACATTACGAAATCAACCGTTACGGTACGCTCATAGCTTGGGCCGAAGAACTGGGGCACGAGGAAGTCGTTCGTTTCCTGACTACGAACCTCAATGAAGAAAAGGCCACGAACACTAAGCTCAACACTCTTGCTGTTCGCAAAGGACTAAATGAAAAGGCTGTAGCCTGATAAAAATCCCCGCTTCGGCGGGGATTTTCTTTTGCGCAAGCACGCTTTGCTCTCGCTAGGCTTTTTCGGTCCACGAGCTTCTTTCATAGGACTATTGCCCGTAGGCAGACACTCATCAAATCCGCGCGCATAGCGCAGCCTTTACGGCGACCGCGCCCAACTAGACCCACTTCAACCTAATGTATAATATATTTTATTTTACAGCGGGTGGGTGCGTAATATGCCGAAGCCGGGAAGCCGAGTATTTCCGAGCCTACCTGCGATCGCTCTAAAACCGCTGGGCATTGGCGCATTCGCGCTCAGTGTCGCAACGACCGTGACGGCCCTCCTGTTACGCTTGGCTCTAGGGTACCTTGACCCACAAATCCCGCCTTACGCCACCTTCTTTGCCTCAGTTCTGATCACTACGATCCTAGCTGGCGTGGGCGCAGGATTATTCGCGGCGGCATTAGGCTTAGCTGCGGCATTCTGGATCATCGGCTCGATCCAGTTTGGAACAATCGGATGGACCAGCGCCGCTCTCTATTTAATCAGCGCTGCCATCATCGTCTGGGTAGCTGAGCAATACCGCATCGTTCTTCGAAATCTCCAGCAGCGTGAAGCTGCGACCGAGCAGCAACTGACGTTGATCGCAGCTGAGAGAGACATTCTGGAGCGCGTTGTGCGGGGTTCACCGCTCACAGAGACGTTGACCCAGTTAACGCGGATCGCCGAAGAGTACTCCCGCGGCGAGATGTTCGCCTCGATCCTGTTGATGGACGAAGATCGTTTACATCTCCGGCACGGCGCAGCTCCGAGCCTGCCTAGTGCTTACAACGAAGCGATTGACGGTGTTGCGATCGGTCCTTCGGTTGGATCATGTGGCACGGCGGCGTTCCGCAAGACACCGGTTTACGTCACTGACATTCAAACAGACCCGCTTTGGGCAGACTACCGGGAATTAGCGCAGCAGCATAAGCTGGCGGCATGCTGGTCGATTCCCATTCTAGATTCGAACAAGAACGTCTTAGGCACATTCGCCCTTTATCATCATAACCCGCGCACACCATCACGCGCTGAGAAGGACATTGTTGAGCTTCTCGCCAGTATTGCAGCAATCGCTATCGAGCACGACCGCAGTGAAAAGGGGCGGCAGCTTCTTATCGATGAACTTGCTCATCGGGTTCGAAATACTCTTACGGTGATACTGTCAATTGCCAATAGCACTATCCGCTCAAAAACCGACCCGGTCACTTTCAAGGCATTTGAGGATCGTCTGATTGCATTATCAAGTGCGCAGCGCCTGATCACAGACGTAAAGTGGTCAAGCGTGAGCATCTCTGACCTTATCTACCAAGTCGCAGTCACACCATTCGCGACTGGCGAGGAACGCTTTGAGATCGCTGGTCCTCAGATCAATTTCCCGCCACGGCTCGTGTTACCATTTGCGCTTTCACTGCACGAGCTGTGCACCAACGCTACGAAATACGGCGCTTTGTCGTGCAAGGAAGGTCGCGTGAAAATCAGTTGGGGGCACACGGAAGACAGCGGCGATCGCAAATTCTTCTTCCGCTGGTCTGAAATTGGAGGTCCACCCGTCGCTCCTCCAGCAAAACACGGGTTCGGCTCGCGCGTAGTGAAAAGCATGCTTACGTCAGAGTTCGGCGGCCGCACCACAGTGGACTATCAGACCGAAGGGGTCGTGTTTGAAGTACTGCTTCCTAAGGAGCATTTTAGCGTAGACGATGAGGCACGGGTGCTGAAGCATTAAAGGTATGAAATTTGATATTGGGGCACAGTCCAGTCTGCCTGGCGCTCAGGCGCTCTTTCGAGACGCCAAGCTCCTCGGTCTAACTTCCCAATCTTCGCTCATCGATATGCGACTGCAGTCCGCAGGTCCGCGGTCCTTGAGATTGTCTGCATCGGTCACTCCTTGTCGGGATTGGGTTAGTCGGCGGCGGGCCCTGTGACGCGGGGCTGCGCTGGATCAAGCGTGCCGCTGCCTTGATCGACCAAAGCTTCGGGCGAACGTGGTTCGCGCTGAAGACCTTCGCCTGGCATCGGCTGGCGACTTTCTGATGGCACAGTTTTCTTGCTCATGACTGTCCTCGCTAATGTCGTTGCCCGTATGTAGTGCGGCCGGCAATCGTCTCGGCCGCGTCAATCACTATGTCCGTGTCAATCACGTCGAGCAGCTTGTTGATGGTCTGTTCGCAATCGCGTGGCCCCGGTTCGATGTAGTCGGCCAATATCGCTTCGGCTTGGAGAACTGCTTTCGCAGTCGTCGTTGCGGTCTTCTGGGTGCGCGGTTCGTCCGGCGGCTTGATGGTCGGGTCTTGCGAGTTTTGACCGGGCTTTTTCCAAGGTTCGTTGGTCCCTTGCTGACCGGACTTTTCGTTTTCGATGTGCTGCTTCGATGTCATGATCAACCTGCCTTTCTGCTGCGCGCTGCCGATCGCGCGGGCTTCTTCGTGGGCGTCCGGGATGAGGCAGGTCGAGGGCGCCGCGCATTCGAACCGCCATCGGCAATGCTCTTCTTCAGCGCGTCCATCAGGTTGACGACGTTGGTGGTTGCCTCGCGCGACTTCGCTGGCGTTATCTTTGCGCCTTTCATCTTCTTTTCGATGATGTCGCGCAACGCGCTCTCGTAGCGGTCCTCGAATTGGTCCGGCGCAAAGTGGCCGGTCTTCGACTTGATGAGCTGGTGCGCCATGGCGACCATCTCCTTGTCGATCTGCTGATCTCCGATCTCGTTGAAATACTTCTCGGGTTTGCGCACCTCGTAGGGGTAAAGCAGCGTGGTCAAAACCATGCCTTTGCCGCGCGGCTTGATCGCCACCATGTGTTCGCGGGAGCGGAATACGACCCGCCCGATCGCCACCATGTCTTTTTCGCTGATCGCCTCGCGCAACACCGCGAAGGCTTCCTCGCCATACTCGCCTTCCGGCATCACGTAATAGGGCTCGCCATAATAGAGCTCGTCGATCTCTGCTTCGGGAACGAACTGCTCGATGCTAATCGCGTGCGTGGTGTCGAGCGCGAGAGCCTCAAGCTCTTCAGGTTCAAGGGTAACATACGTGTCCTTGTCTACCTTGTAGCCCTTGATGATTTTGTCGGCTTCGACTGGCTCGCCCGTGCCGGCGTCGACCTTCCGGTAACTGATCCGGTTCCCTGTCTCGGAATTGATCTGGTTGAAGCTGATCTTCTCAGCGGCGCTGGTGGCCGGGAACAGTTCGATAGGGCACGAAACGAGCGATAAACGCAGGTTCCCCTTCCAATAGGCGCGCGGGGCCATTGGGTACTCCTTTACGCAACACACATGATTCGCGACTCAACGCGCCCTGGACGAATCAGTTGCTAAGGTTTGAATGGAACTTTCCATGGGGCGTGGGCATTCCGACCTCGAGGTTGACGATGCCCCGATATTTTTTCCACGTCCTGGACGGTCAAAAGTACAGCGATCCAAGCGGCATCGAGTTCGCGACCGAAGCTGCGGCGCGCGATCACGCGCTGGCGTACGCTAAAACAATCAGCCGCCTTCACCCTGATCCGGCAATGCAAGTCAAAGTGACCGACGAGCGGGGTGTAGAAGTGGTCAGAGTGCCACTGAGGGATCAAACTGAATAGCAACGCAATGCAATTTAGCAGCAGATGATCCAGCCGTAGATCGCGGTCACTTCCAGCCCGATAGAGACGAACTATGAGCTGATTACAAGACAGCAGGCAGTAGCTAGTTGCTGAAAAGAGAATAAATCCGGCTCGAAAGTTCTTCGCGTGAAAACGGCTTCTGCAACAATAGAACTCCCGGGTCGAGGCGACCATGGTGCACGATAGCATCGCGGGAATAACCGGTCATAAACACAATCTTGATGGTCGGCGACAAAAGAGAGACAGCGTCCGCCAGCTCTCGACCGTTCGTGCCCGGCATAACGACGTCGGTGAGAATGGCGTCTACAGGGGCTGCGCTTTTGATGTGTGTGAGTGCGGCTTCTGGCGATGTAAGCGCAACGACATTGTATTTTAGGTCGCGCAACGTCTCTGAAACGAACTCACGTACGTCCGGATCGTCTTCAACAACCATCAGAGTCTGCCCGTTACCCATTTTGACGCTTGGCGCAGCAATAGATGGTCTGCCCTCGGCGGATTTATACGCTCGAGGGAAGTACATCGTGATGGACGTGCCTTGGCCTAACTCACTCTGGATATGGACGTGCCCACCGGACTGTTTGACGAAACCATAGACCTGACTCAGACCAAGCCCCGTGCCGTGTCCGGGAGCCTTCGTTGTATAGAACGGCTCAAAGACGTGAGACATGACATCTTCGGACATGCCGATGCCGGTGTCGACCAGGGACAGCACGCAGTATTGCCCCGGCTTAATATCGGAATGTTGTGCGGCGTAGGCTTCGTCCACATATACATTCGAAGCTTCCAGCGTCACCTTACCTCCATTTGGCATGGCATCTCGGGCATTGATGGCCAAGTTCAACAGAGCCGCCTCGAGTTGCGCGATGTCCACCTCGATGTTCCAAAGTCCGGCAGCGCCGACCGTTTCAAGTGGCCGGTCCTCACCGAGCGCGCGCCGAAGCAATCCTGTAACGTCCTTGAGCGCCTGGTTTACATCGATAATGCGTGGCTCGAGTGGCTGCCGTCGGGAAAAGGCGAGCAAGCTTCTTGTGAGATTACTGCCGCGTTCTGCGCCATGGCGCGCGTTTTGTATGGCGCGCCGCAAACGTTCGCGATCGAGGTCGGAGCGGTCCAAAAGGGAGTATGCCAGATCGAGATTCCCAAGAACAATCATCAGCAGGTTGTTAAAATCGTGCGCGACGCCCCCTGTGAGTTGACCGATAGCTTCCATCTTTTGTGATTGCGCCAGCAGCGCGCGCGTCTGTTCCAGCCTTTCGCGTGCTTCTTTTGCTTCGGTGATGTCGCGCGTGATCTTTGCAAATCCAACTAGTGTGCCGCGATCGTCGCGTAGCGGCTGGATAACGACGTGGGCCCAGAATTTTCCGCCGTCTTTCCGCACTCTCCAGCCTTCAGCTTGAAAGCGGCCACTTTGCTCGGCCGTGGCCAAAGCTCGCTGCGGCACTCCAGCCTCCCGGTCTTCGGCGGTGTGAAACATGGAGAACGAGCTACTACCCACAAGCAACTGCCGCGCCCAGACAAGACCAATGGGCTGATTGGTGCTACCTGCTGGCGTCACGTGTTGAGTGGAGGTTTCGGCACGATGACGTGGCATGCTTTGCGCAGAGGCCGTGACCGGCCAAGCAATCGTCGAGGCCGCGCCGAAAATAATTTTCTGCATGGTCCCGTAACGCGCCACTGAGGACTTGTGGTGAAAGCGATGGCGCGATCCGGTCAAAAGCAACCGGCATCCAACCTCCGTTTCCATGACTTATGCTGAAAACGCCCTTAGACTCTGTTCCTTGTCGCATGCTTTGGCACGCTGATTTTCAGCCGAAGGCAATAGTTGAACCTTTTGTGATTTGAAAACTTGATCCCGCGGGCGACGGCAAAATTTGCGGAACTGGTCAGTGCCGCTCGTATTGAATCGTCATCATTTATTTTCGACCAGTGCGGCCGCCAGCGCTGCCGCGGTCACCTCCTCGCGGAGGAAAGGCCATGCTATTTCTGGCGAGGTGCCGTCGGTAGCGGGTGACGCCTATACACCGGAGTTCTTGCAAGGGGTTGGTTATCGGTTTCCGACGGAAGCTGAAGTGGCGTTTCTGAACGCCGCGGTGGCTCGGCTCATTCCCGCCGACGACCTGGAACGGAGCGCCAATGAAGCCGGCGCGACTTTTTTCATTAATCGGCAGGGCCCCGCCTTGGTACATGCAGGGCCCCTGGGTAGCCGAGAGAAGACTCAAGGCTATCATCGCGGATGTCACCGGCGGAACTTTATCGCGCCGTTGCGACCTACATCCGCAAAAGCGTGGGCAATCATGCGGGCGCGGTTCGGACAAGGTCGCGAACTGCGAGGTGCGTTTTATGCCCACAAGGCAGCGCATAGATGTTCGACACAGGGGTATGGGTCGATGCGGAGGAAAGTCATTGCATTGGGCTGCGGGCTGGCACTGCTCATCGCCGCAACACCTGCTTTCGCAAGGCCGACTCCGGATGATTACCGTTCCGTCGGTGTCAGCCTGCCAGATCATGCGCATATACCCTTACAGATCGTTGTCACCGACGAGGGCGGCGTGCCGCATCGCTTACAGGAAATGGTGTCGCGCCCCACGGTTCTACTGTTGTCCGACTTCACCTGTCAGACGCTGTGCGGGCCGGCGGTGGCATTCGTGGCGGAGGCGCTGCGGCAATCGGGGCTGGAGGCGGGGGAGGGGTTCAGGCTGCTCGTGGTCGGCCTCGATCCCAAGGATGACGCCGCGGCGG
>JAEWJH010000116.1 GCA_023386635.1 Pseudomonadota bacterium | reverse complement strand
TCCGTGAGGCGGTCATCGCCATGCGCGAAGGCGTGTTGCTTGGTGAAGCGGGCGGCCCGGCGCGGCTCAAGCGGCGCATGGTCGAACGGGTGGTGGCGGGCGTTGCGCACGAGATGCGTGACGATCTCGAGCCGCTGATGGCGCTGCTGCGGCGTCTCGCGACCGAAGCGGCGCGCGATGAAGCTCGCATGTTCTGCGAGGACTTGGTTGCCCGCGATCACTACAGCGCGCCACCGCCGGGCTATCATTTCACCACGGACGACCGTCTGGTGGCGTGACGCCCCCTGAACATCGCGGCCGGCCCTCAAGGTCGGCCGTTTGCTTTCAGGCAGCCTAACCGGGCGCGAGCGGTGGTCCCTGGATCAATTCCAGCACCTCGGGGCGATGCCGGTTGACGTGGATCAGGAATTCGTCGGTCACTTCGCGTAGCCGCCGCGACAGCGAGAATGCAAGCTCGGTTGCGTCGGATCGCGCATATTCACGATGGATCGCGCGCACTGCATCGACATGCTGATCGATAAGCTGCAGGGGAATGCGCGTGATGTCGGGCGCATGCTCGATCAGCCGGCACAGGCTTTCGGCGACGCCGGTCACGCCGGGATAACCGAACGTATCCGCTTCGCCCTTGATGTCATGCGCGGCGTGAAAAAGCGCTTCTTTCGTCACCGTGTTGAAGCCCTGGCGCTTCACCTCATGCCGAGCCTGGTCCAGCCGCTCGCATTCGGTCTGCATCCAGCCGGCGAATTCGCCCGACAGATCCTGCAGCGCGCGTTCGGCGCGGGCGACCGGATCGTCGCCGGGGGCGAGCGGAACGCTCGAGACCGCATTGCGCAACTGGTTGACCGGCGTGATCACTTCGTAATCCGCGAAGGTCTGTGTAGCCGGCTTGTCCTTTGACATCTGATGCTCTGTGTTCTGCTGCGTCAGCCGATGGAACGGACTTTGTCCAGCAGGGGGGCTTGGCGGATCGTTTCTGCCTTGCCGCCCTTGCGGCGTTCCGGGCCGCTATAGGCCGGATTGACGCTGCGCCGCCGGTCCGGGCCGAAATAGGTCTTGGTTTTGATGAACGGGCGTGGGTTGGCGACCACGTTGACGATCCGCTCGTAAATGCCCTTGGCCGAGATCGGCTTGGCGAGGAATTCGGTGACGCCGGCGTCGCGCGCCTCCGTGACGCGGCTCTTCTCGGAATGACCGGTGAGCATGATCACCGCCACATACGGATTGGCGTTGGCGCCCGGCTGACGGATCATCTGCGTCAGTTCGAGCCCGTCGAAGATCGGCATCGCCCAGTCGGTGATGATGATGTCGGGAATGTAGTGGTTGAAGGCTTCGAGACCGGCTGCGCCGTCTTCCGCTTCATAGACTTCGCGCGCGCCGAAACCGTGCAGCAGCGTGCGCAAGATGCGACGCATATGCGCGTTGTCGTCGATGACGAGAAAGCGAAGCCGGTTGAAATCGATACGAACCATGGACGTCCCGGACAGCGTCACCCGGCCCGAACCTGTGGTTCGCGCCTGGACGGCAAGCTATCGGGACGGCGTTAACGAAGGGTTTAGCATAACGGCGGGTCGGGGGCCGGGGCTGAGACCGCGGACATCGGCCGCGGCCTGGGGGTCGTTCAGAACTCGAACTGCTCGCGGACGATCCGGTCGTCCAGGCTGTGGCCGGGGTCGAACAGCAGATTGATCGGCATCTTGTGGTCCATGGCGATGTCGACGCTGCGCACCGAACGAACCTCGTCATGGTCGGCGACCGCGGCAACCGGCCGCTTGTCGGTCTCCAGCACCTCGACGGTGACGTGCGCCTTGTCGGCCAGCAGGGCGCCATGCCAGCGGCGTGGCCGGAACGGCGAGATCGGCGTCAGCGCCAGCAGCGAGGCGGTGATGGGGATGATCGGCCCCTGTGCGGAGAGATTGTAGGCCGTCGAGCCGGCCGGCGTGGAGACCAGCACGCCGTCGGCGATCAACTCCTCGAGCCGCTCCTGACCGTCGACGAGAATGCGCAGATGCGCCGCTTGCGCGCTTTGCCGGAACAGCGACACCTCGTTGATGGCATAGTGCCTGTGCTCGCGGCCGTCGGTGCCGACCGCGACCATCAGCAGCGGATGGATCGTGGTGAGCTGCGCGGCGGCAAGCCGCAGCGTCAGATCGTCGGCCGAAAACTCGTTCATCAGGAAGCCGACCGTGCCCCGGTGCATGCCGTAGATCGGCTTGCCGGCGCGCATGAAGTCATGCAGGGTTTGCAGCATCAGGCCGTCGCCGCCGAGCGCGACAATGACGTCCGCGTCCGCCGGATCGGCGGCCCCGTAACGCTGCTGCAATTGCTCGAGCGCGGCGCGCGCTTCCGGCGTCCGGCTGGCGACGAAGGCGATCGTCCTGAAATTTCGGCTCATAGAGGCTTTACTGGCACATGGAACGCGCGACGCTTGTCTATACAACGTATCCCTCGCTGGGCGAAGCGGAGCGGGCGGGGCAGACGATCGTCGGCCGGCGGCTGGCGGCCTGCGTCAATATCCTGCCGGGCATGGTTTCGCACTACTGGTGGGAGGGAAAGGTCGAGCGCGGCGAGGAGGTGGTGATGATCATCAAGACGCGCGCATCGCTCGCCGGCGCGGTTCAGGACGCGGTGAAGGCGAATCATCCCTACAGCACGCCGGCGCTGCTGGTTCTGCCGGTCGATGCGGTCGACCCTGCCTATCATGCCTGGATTCTGGCTGAGACCGCGCCGGCGGCGCGCGAAACCGCCGCCAGATGACAGCGCCGTAATCTCCGGCACGATCCCGCCACGTTTCCGACACCGCTTCGCTCCGCAGTTTGAATGCCGGCTAACGCCTCTCTTCAGAGGCAGTTCAATCGGCACGATGCAAGGTGTGCGCACGATCGGAGCATCCGATCAGCCGATTCACATCGGGTTCACGGCGAACCCAGAGCAAGGACGACTACCATGTTTCGCAAGATCGCTATCGCGCTTGTGGCTTCCAGCCTGATCGCCGGTCCGGTTTTCGCGCAGACCAGCACCACCACCGCGCCTGCGGCTGTCAGCGGCAAGGCTGACGTGAAGACGCCGGCCGCGTCGGTCAAGACGGACGCCAAGGTGTCGGCGAAGCCGGCCGCCAAGGTGAAGCACGTCAAGAAGGCGAAGAAGGCCAAGAAGCACGTCTCGCTGAAAGCGCACAAGGCGCATCACGTCGCCAAGCTGAGCAAGAAGGCGAAGAAGATTCAGCATCGCGCGTAAGCGTCACTGTCGGGAAGTGGCGCGTCCGTGGTGCAGCGCGGACGAAGCCGGCGCCGGTCGGGACCAATGTCCCGGCCGGCGTTTCCGTTTGTGGGCTGGCGATCCGGACGGTTTGACTCGCTGGTGCCCCGCGGCCATAGTTTTTCCGTGCTGGTTCCCCGGGTTGCACCGGGGAGGAAAGAGGGAACGCGGACTGCAAGCTGGCTTCAACCAGCGGCAAACGCGGCTGCCCCCGCAACTGTAAGCGGCGAGCTTGATCCGTCATGGCCACTGGGACTTGTCCCGGGAAGGCCGGATTAAAGCAGCGACCCGCGAGCCAGGAGACCTGCCAGCACAGTCACCCAACCGGTGGACGGGAGGTCCATACGGAGCGGTCTTTCGCAGCGGTGACGTCGATACCGTTGCGAGTCCGTGGGCGTTTTTTTCTCCATGACTTCGTCAGTGTGAACGCAGCAACAGCGTTCGTGTCTGCGCAACGGGTTCGTTTCACCCGATGCGCGCGCCTGAGAGCGCGCGCGAACGAAGGAGCGTGGGCTGTGGGGAGTTCAAGAGCAATCATCGGCGCCGTGGTGGCGTCAGCGGTGGGGATCGGCGGCAGCACGGCGTCGGCGCAGCAGTCGACCGAGTTGCCGGCGGTCGATGTGACGGCGAGCCGGTTGTCGAACGGCATCACCGGGGCCTCGACGACGATCATCTCGTCGGAGGATTTGGAACGCGCGCCGCAGACGACGTTGCAGGATATCCTGTCGCGCGAGGCGGGGATCCAGACCAGCAGTCTCTATGGCGGCATCAACGGCGCGGGCACCACGGTGGATATGCGTGGCTTCGGCGTCACCGCGCCGTCGAACGTGTTGGTGCTGGTCGATGGCCGACGCTTCAACGATTCCGATCTCACCGGCTTCGATTTCAGCCTGATCCCGCGCAACGCGATCGAGCGCATCGAGATCACCCGCGGCAACAGCGGCGCCGTGCTTTATGGCGATGGCGCGGTCGGCGGGGTCATCAATATCGTCACCAAGAACGGCGTCGGTGCGAAGCCGACCGCCCGCATCGAAGCCGCCTACGGCGCGCTGGCGACGCGGGAAGGGAAAGCCTCGGCCAGCGGCTCGTTCGGTCCGTTCTCTGCCGCCGTGTTCGGCAATGCCTTCCAGACTAACGGATACCGCGACAACAATTCGTCGAAGCAGATGCAGGGCGTTGGCGATTTCCGCTATACAACCAGCGAAGGCAGCGCCTTCTTCAACATCTCCGCCGACGACCTGAAGCTGCGCACGCCGGGGCCGCGCAATATCGCCAACGGACCATTCGTCAGTTTCTTCAACCAGTACGCGACCGATCCGCGCGGCACCAACACGCCGCTCGATTACAGCAGCCGGCAGAATGTCGCGGTTCGCGGGGGCGTGACGCGCAACGTCTGGGACGGTGTTGAGGTGGTGCTCGACGGCAGCATCCGGCGCAAGACCACGCAATTCGCGACCTTCAATCCGATCGGCGGATTTTTCCCCGTCAACCAGCCGGTCGCCTATAACGATACGGCGCTGACGACCTATTCGGTCACGCCGCGTGTCAATGTCGACCGCACGTTCGGCCCGGTGCGGGCCCGGATGGTCGCCGGCATCGACCTCTACCGGACGCAATACAATTCGGACCGCAGCGTCTCCCAGGGCGCGACGCCGTTTCACCGCTACGATTTCCGCCAGACCACGGCCGGATTCTATGCCCAGCCGACTTTCACATTCTATGACAACACGGACATCTCGTTCGGCGGCCGAATTCAGCGCAATGAATTCCACGCACGCGATACATTCGATCCGCTGGCGCCGCCCAGCCCGGCGGGCGTGAACCCGGCTGGTCGGCCGCTGGATACACGCGATACGCAGCGCGCCGTGCATCTCGGCTTCGAGCATCGCTTCAATCAGAGTCTCGCGGTGTTCGCCCGCATGGCGCAAAGCTTCCGTGTCCCGAATATCGACGAGCGCGTCGGCGCGTCGCCGGTTTTGACGGTGACGAATTTCGATCTGAAAACGCAGCGCTCGCGCGACTACGAGGCCGGCGTCAAGGTGAAGTGGGGACGGTTCGCGCTGCAGTCGAGCGTCTATGACATGTATCTGACGGACGAACTGCATTTCAGTCCGATCACCTTCGCCAACACCAATCTCGATCCGACGCGCCGTTATGGCTTCGAGAATTTGGCGACGCTGCAGCTCACCGACGCGGTGCGGCTCAAGGCGACGGCGTCCTATACGCGTGCGGTGTTCCGTTCCGGTCCGTTCATGGGCAACGATGTGCCGCTGGTGGCGCGATGGAGCGGCAGCACCGGCGTGAGCTGGGACCTCTACGGGAAATATCTGGTGCTTGACGCCGTGACGCGATTCACCGGCAAGCGTTTCCTCGATGGCGACGAGGCGAATGCGGGCCTGATGATGGTGCCGGCGACGACGGTCGTCGACCTGCGGCTCGGCGGCGAAGTCGACAAGTTCTTCTGGTCGGTCTCGGTGCAGAATATCTTCGACCGGAAGTATTTCGACTACGGGCTCGACACCAGCTTCCCGGGCAACCAGTTCGTGTCGGTCTACCCGCTGCCCGGGCGCACCTTCATGCTGCGTGCAGGCATGACGTTCTGATCCAGGCGACCGATCGCTGACATGGCCGCGGCATTCCGGTGCCGCGGCCGTTTGTTCTGGTTCCAGTGCTGGAACTTTTTGTGTGCCGCCGCAGTTATGCGCAAGGGTCGCGCTGGCGACCCCTTTGCCCATGGAGATATGAGATGAAAAAGCCGCTGATCGCCCTGTTGGGGCTCGCCACGGTCGCCGCCGTCCTGCCGGTCGGATCCCAGGCTGACGCCCAGACGCGAATCGGCACCCTGAACTGCAATGTGGCGCCGGGCGTCGGCCTTATCCTTGGGTCGCGCAAATCGGTCGACTGCGTCTATCGCGCGTCCGGCGGGCGGTATTACGAGCACTATGTCGGCTCGATCGGCCGGCTCGGCATCGACATCGGCTTCACCAACGGCGGGCGCCTGGGCTGGGCGGTCATCGCCCCGTCGCGTCCGGGACCGGGCGCACTGGCCGGGACCTATGTCGGCGCCGGCACGGAAGTGACGGTGATCGGCGGCGTCGGCGCCAATGTGCTGGTCGGCGGTTTCGAGCGCAGCGTGACGTTGCAGCCGCTGTCGTTCAGCGCGCAGGCCGGCGCCAATGTGGCGGTCGCCATCAGTTCGCTCGATCTCAATCCGGCCGGACCGCCGATGCGCCATCGTCATCACAAGCATCAGCGCAACCATCGCCACCATCGCTAAGACGTCGGGATTTTTTCGCATCGAAACCAAAGGCCGCCCCGTTCGGGCGGCCTTTGTCGTGGATGAGGAGGCGGGCGGCTTGAGAGAACGGCGTCTGCGCCGTTATGGTGGCTTCGGCGACGGCAGGGAGGCACCATGAACATGCGCGTCAGCGTCGCGCTCCTGATCGCAGTCTGCGCGTTGACCGGCTGCAGCAGCATGCCGTCCGACGAGCCGACCCCGGCCGAGCGCGAGGCGATCCGTCAGTCACAGAATGTGTTTCCGCAGCACTACAAGGCGGACATCATCGCCTTCATGCGCAACTATCTCAACGAGCCGACCGGCGTGCGGGGCGCCGGCGTGTCGCAGCCGCAGGTGAAAAACCTGTCCACCGGCGCGCGCTATGCCTCATGCGTGCGCTATGACGCGCGCAATTCGAGCGGCCGCTATATGGGCGTGAAAACCGCGCTGGTGGTGTTCATCTCCGGCCGGCTCGACCGGTTCACCGACACGCCGCTGCATCGGCAGGTACCGCAAGACCCGGACACGCGCGACCCGTCGCAGACCGCCCAGGCGATCGAAGTGCGCGACGCGTGCAAGGACGCGGTCTATGCGCCGTTTCCGGAGCTGGAGAAGCTGACGCGGTGAGGTGGCTCGCAACAGGGCGTGCCGTGTTGCAAGAGCGCGCTGCAAAAGCGTTTGGAAGCGGGCCTTTGGAAGCTCGCGCGTAAAGGAACAGCGCCGGCTTGCGCCGATACGCTGATCCCAACGCAAAGAACCCGCCGGGGACTTGCCCGGTGGGTTGTATTGCTAGTAAACGGAAGCGACGAAGAACGAGCTTGGAAGGTTACTTAACCTTCAGGTTCTCAGCAGAGACCTTGCCGCGATTTTCGACGAGTTCGAACTGGACCGACTGACCTTCGTTCAGGGTGCTCAAGCCGGCGCGTTCCACGGCCGAAATGTGCACGAACACATCCTTCCCGCCTTCCTGCGGTTGGATGAAGCCGTAGCCCTTGGTCGGATTAAACCACTTAACGGTGCCCTGAGGCATATTCTAGATCTCCGAGAGTTACCTAACCCCTGCATTTTGGCATACTTGAGCACCGCTGAATAGACCATCTGACGCAATTCGCCGCCGGAGCGCTGGCGGGGCTGGGCAAGTGGTAAAGCGCCGGGTCGGCGCGGGCTGCCGACGGGCGGTCGCCGCCCTGCGGGGGTAGTCCGCGGCCGGCGCCAGACCGGGATAGCCGCCGGAAAAATTCCTTGATTGTGCCTTGGTTCAGCCCGCGCGCCTTGGTCTGTTCCGCGCCGGGAGATCAGGGGAATCGGCATCATGCATCCGCCATTTACCGCACGCCCGCGCTCACCGCGGGGCTGGACCGCACTGCTTGCGCAGCTGCTGCCGGCCGGGGTTATCAGCCTGTTCGGCATCCTGCTGTTGTCGCAGATGATGGCCAGCGAGCCGGCGAAAAACCCGGTTTCCGCTGACCCCAGGGTCTCGTGGCGGGTGCCGGTCGCGAGCGGCCCGCTCGCGACGGTGGTGCGCGACGAGGCCGCGACCGCCAAACCGGCCGCGCAGAAACTGGCTGAGGCGCCGACCGGCCGCCCCAAAACCTCGGCGGCCAAGTCCACGCATCCGGCCCCGATCCAGGGCGCGCGGCAGGAGGCGCCGGTTGGCGCGCCGCTCGAACTGGCGGCCTGGCAGCGGCCCGATCCGGCGCCGGTGCGGCCGCGTGCCGATCTCACCGGTGCTCGCCCGGCGGCGCCTGCGGTTGTTTGGCTGGCGGAGCCGGTGCGGCGGGTGATCGTCGGCGCCCAGCAACTTCCCGAGAAGGTCCAGACCTGGATCGGCGATGCCGCCGATTGGGTCGGTGGCGGCCTGGCGTCGGTGCTGCCATCCCGCGACGGCTTGCGCGCGTCGCTCTGACGTGAGCCTGCGCACTTTCCGACTTTATGAGGCGCTGTGAACGAGAGCCGGCGCGACTCTTGTCGCGGCGGCGGCGCGCTGATAGCTGACGGGGGTCGGTCGCCGGCATAGCTCAGCGGTAGAGCAGCGGTTTTGTAAACCGAAGGTCGGGAGTTCAATCCTCTCTGCCGGCACCGTCCGTTCCAAAACCTCTCATGCCGCCGGTTGAGCCGTCACATCGTCAGCGTCAGCCGCTCGATGATGTCGAGCATGAAGCTCGCCGCCTGCAGCACGCCGATCCGCTGCGCCAGGCTCGATTTGCGATAGGTCTCGTTGAGCAGCTTCATGGCCTGGTTGCAGGCCGGATGCGCGCCGGCGCGCCCGCGCAGTTCCGCGAGCCGCGCGACCAGCACCGACCGGTTCCGTTCGAGCTCGTCATAGCGGCGGCGGAAGCTTGCGCCGCTGCGGCCGGTTGACGGTTCTGCTGCCGGAAGAGAGGGCGGTGTCTTCGATTTCGGCATCGTCCGGGTCATCCCGCTGCGCCCGCGGTCCGTCCTGGTTTTTCTTAACCATGCCGGCGCGGGTCTTGTTGATCCACTGGAGTACCCCCGGGTTAATGTTACCTCGCAATTCCTTGTGCCGTCGACGTCTGATCGTGGTCCGGTTCGGATAAAATCCGCCGGTCACACGTTGGAGCGTCATGGCCTTGCCTCGCATCACTCTGTCAGCCGTACTTCTGCTTGGATTGCCCGTCGCGGGCGCGCTCGCCGCGGACCTCGGTGCCAGCGGCGGTTTCGCGGCTTCGGGTTACGGGGCTTATGCAGCCGGCCCGGCGACCACTGACGTCTATGAATTCGTCGGCCAGGATCCGGTCTATGTGCGCGACATCAACCGGCCGTGGCTGAACCGCCACTACTTCCCGGGTGCCGACCGCATTCCGGTCAGCGGCCGGCTCGAGGTGCTGCCGCCGAAGCGGCGCGGCGGGCCGCCGGAAGATTTCTACCGCTCATGGTCGACGCCGCCGGGATACAGCGAAATTCCGCCGCCGGTGCGGCTGCTGCGGCCGCGACAGTTCGAGCCGATGCCGGACGACGCGCCGCAGAAATAAGCCGTTGCGGGAACCGCGGCGAACAGAAAAAAGCAGGGGACGTGGGATGTTGATGATGCGTTATCTGGCGGTAGGCGTAATGGCGGTCATGCTGTCGGCTGCGACGGCGGCCGCGCAGGGCTATGCGCAAGGTTACGCATCGCCGGGTTATCCCGCCGGCTATGTGCCGCCGCCGCCCAATGTGCAGGGCTATAATCGCGTCATCATCACCGATGCGCCGATGCCGCCGGATCTCGGCCGGCCTTATCCCTATACGGGGGGCACGCATCCGGGTGTGCTGGTGATGCCGCCGCAATCGGCTCAGAATCCCGCCTACTACGCGCCGCCGCACTATCGGGCGCGCAAATCCGTCGCGCGAAAGCACGCGCGGCCGGTCGCGCCCGCTGCGCAGTCTCGCCGCATGGAACCGCGCCGGGCGACTCCGAAATCGGCAAAGGCACCGTCGCGCGAATTGATCACAGAGTTGAAGAAGAAGCGCATCAAGCAGATCGCGGTCGAGGACGCGACCGGAACGATTCCGGCCGCGCCGCATCATCGCGCCGCGCCCTCCGGCCATGACAAGGGCGTTCGCGTGATCCGCGCCGAGGCGGAAGTGAAGATCATCGGCAACGATCAGATGAGCATCCGTCTCTATCGCAAGCGCGGTGCGGCGCAAGCCAACGCTGATTAATCGCGCGAGCGCGCGGTTGCGCGCCGGGCTGCCGTCCTGCCGATCGTCATTCCGCTGATCGTCTTGCAGACGGAGGTGATCTGCGCGCGCAGCCAGGCATGACGCGGGTCGCGCTCGTACCGCGCATGCCAGATCAGGCTGGTCGTGATGTTGCCGACATCGAGCGGCAATGGCCGCTTGATCAGCCCGTCGCCGGGCAAAAACGCTTCCGCCGCAAAGCGCGTGAACACGCCGACCATATCGCTGCCGCGCAGTATGTGCGGGACGGCGGTGAAGCTCGTCAGGATCACCTGCGCGTGACGCGCGAGGCCGTGCTGCGCCAGCCGGTCGTCGAAAATCTGCGTGCGGCCGCCGGCGGCACTGACCGCAAGATGCGGATAGCTGAGCAGCGCCGCGATCGTAAACCGCTTGCGCCTTGTGAGCGGATGGCCGCGGCGCATCACGCAGAACGGCGCTTCGTCGAGCAGGAATTCGGAATGAAGGTGCTGGGGCGGATCGTCGACCCAGCCGACGAAGGCGTCGATCGCGTCGGCATTGAGCAGTTCGACCGCATGGTCGCGGTCCGCGGTGACGATCTGCAAGGCGAGGCGCGGCGCCGCGCGATGCAGACGCTCAAACAAGGGTGGCACGATCGCGATGGTGAGACGGTCAGGCAGGGCGACGCGGAAAACGCCGTCGGTCGTCGCCGGATCGAACGGTGAGGGGCCGAGCACGGTGTCGTCCACCAGTGCCAGCAAATCCCGCAAGGGCTGCTGCAGGAGTTGCGCGCGCGGCGTCAGCGCGAGACCGTTGGGGGAGCGGACCAGCAGATCGTCGCCGAGCGACTGACGCAGCCGCTGCAGCGCATTGCTGACGGCGGGCTGCGAACGGCCGAGCCGTTCCGCCGCGCGTGTGACATGCCGCTCGGTCAACAGCGCGTGCAGTACCTTGAGCAGGTTGAGATCGAACGCGCCGAGGTTCATGCCGATTATTCATTCGATGAATGATCCTAATTCATATGATCGATTTGGAGAATATGCAACGCGGCGCTACCGCTGGCGGTAAAGGCCCAAACGGGGGGAAAGCCATGCTGACGCGACGATCGATGCTGCAGGGAACAGCTGGAC
>JAEWJH010000061.1 GCA_023386635.1 Pseudomonadota bacterium | reverse complement strand
GCGGGCGGGGGGCCCCCCGCGCGCCGACAATTGTGTACAGCGCTGCGGCGCGGTTTCGGTGGCCCCCGATTTGCGCCAGTTTGCCGGGCGGGAGGAGTCGTTCCCGGTTTCCTCCGTGGAACGATCTCCGGGACTATTGATGATCAGGCGTATCCTCACCGTCGGCGGGTTGACGCTGCTGTCGCGCATCAGCGGCTTCGCGCGCGATATCCTGCTCGCCGCCGTGCTCGGCGCGGGTCCGATCGCCGACGCGTTCTTCGTCGCGCTGCGGTTGCCGAACCATTTCCGCGCGATCTTCGCCGAAGGCGCGTTCAACGCGGCCTTCGTGCCGGCTTACGCGCAGATCCGCGAGCAGGGCGGTGCGGCGCGCGCCGGGCTGTTCGCCGACCGGGTGTTCACGCTGCTGCTGGCGAGCCAGGTGCTGCTGCTGGCGGTCGCACTCTTGTTCATGCCGCAGGTGGTGGGGTTGCTGGCGCCGGGCTTCAACGAAGACCCCGGCCGCTTCGCCCTCGCCGTCGATCTCACGCGGATCACCTTTCCCTATCTGCTGCTGATCACGCTGGTGACGCTCTATGGCGGCATCCTCAACTCGCTGCATCGCTTCGCGGCGGCGGCGGCCGCGCCGATCCTGCTCAACCTGTCGATGATCGTCGCGCTGATGCTGGTGGCGTTCTTTCCCGACGCCGGCCATGCGGCGGCGTGGGGCGTGTTCGCCGCCGGCATTCTCGAAGTGCTACTGCTGCTTGCCGACGTGACGCGCGCGGGCGCGCTGCCGGTGCTGCGCTGGCCGCAATTCGATGCCGATGTGCGGCGCTTCTTCAAGGCGCTGGGGCCGGCGACCATCGGTTCGGCCGGCGTGCAGCTCGCGCTGTTCGCCGACACGGTGATTGCGAGCTTCCTCGCCACCGGCGCCCTGTCGGCGCTTTATTATGCCGACCGTATCAACCAGCTGCCGATCGGCGTGATCGGCATCGCCATCGGCACGGTCATTCTTCCCGAGATGGCGCGTCGTATCGCCGCGGGCGACGAGAGCGGGGCGGCGCATGCGCAGAACCGCGCGCTCGAGTTCGCCCTGCTGCTGGCGCTGCCGTGCGTCGCCGCGTTTCTGCTGATCCCGGACTTGATCATGCGGGCGCTGTTCGCGCGCGGTGCCTTCACCAGCGCGGACGCGGTGGCCGCCGGACAGACGCTCGCCGCCTACGCGCTCGGCCTCATTCCATTCGTGGTGATCCGCAGCGCGGTCGCGACCTTCTTCGCGCGCGGGGACACCGCGACGCCGGTGAAGGCTTCCCTCAGCGCCGCGGTGGTCAACATCCTGTTCAAGATCATGCTGATGGGGTCGCTGGCGCAGGTCGGCCTCGCGCTTGCGACAGCGATCGGCGCCTGGACCAATCTGTTGCTGGTGCTGTGGCTGGCGGCGCGGCGCGGTTTGCTGGTCGTCGACGCGCGGCTGCGACGCTCCGTCACGCGGCTGCTGATCGCTGCTGCGGCGCTGGCGGCGTTGCTGGTGCTGTTGCCGCGCCCCCTCGCGGGGCTGCTGGCCGGCCGGCCGTTCCACGACGAACTGACGCTCGGAATCCTCGCGATGATGGGCGGGTTGGTCTATGGCGGGGCGGTTTTGCTGCTGCTCGGCCGCGCATGGTTGCGGGCCTTCGGCGCGCGCAACAGTCCCGCGGGTCCGACACCGCCGACGGTCTAGCGCGATTGGTCTGATCTGCCCTTGGGCAATATTCCATCAAAGTTTTTGATGGCTTTTGTTCAGTCTTGCGTGGTTTGGGAGAAGCATTGCCAATCCACACTTGTCTGTCATGAAGGTCAGCCCGCTTTGCCTCAAGGCCGAAGCGGCGTATATCTTCTCGCAACGCAACATTTCTTCTGACAGGTTTTTCATGCCGAGCCTCTGGCCCGCCCGGATTTTTTGCGCCTTCACGGCACTCACGCTCGCCGCGTGCGGCCAGCCGCAGCAGCAGGCTGCGCCGCCGCCGCCCACCGTCACGGTGGCCAAGCCCGTGCAGCAGACAGTGACCGATTTCGACGAATATGTCGGCCGTTTCCTCGCCGTGAACAATGTCGAGGTGCGGGCGCGGGTGTCCGGCTATCTCGACAAGGTTCACTTCCAGGACGGCCAATTGGTGAAGGAGGGCGATCCCCTGTTCACCATCGATCCGCGACCGTTCCAGAATACGCTCGCGCAGGCGCAGGCGAATCTGATGCAAGCCAAGGCCAACCTGGCTTTCGCCGAGGCCGATCTGGGCCGCGGCCAGCAACTCGTGCGCGACAAGACCATCACCGAGCAGACCTTCGACCAGCGCACCCAGTCGTTCCGCAACACGCAGGCCTCTGTCGCCGCCAACGAAGCGGCGGTGCGGCAGGCGGAGCTCGATCTCACCTTCACCGAACTCAAGGCACCGGTTTCCGGCCGCATCGGCGATCGCCGCGTAGCGCCCGGTAACCTGGTGACCGGCAGCACCGCCGGCTCGACCACGCTGCTCGCGACCATCGTATCGATCGATCCGATCCGCTTCGAGTTCACCTTCGATGAAGCCTCGTATCTGCGCTACGAGCGCATTCTCAAGAGCGGGAACGACGCGAATTCGCGCGGCAAGGGCGTTCCGATCAAGCTGAAGCTGATCGACGAAAAGACGTTCGATCACGCGGGCAAGATCGACTTCATCGACAACGTCATTGACCGTTCGAGCGGCACGATCCGCGGCCGCGCGCTGGTCGACAACCCGAACGGCCTGTTCACGCCGGGCATGTTCGCGCGCATCCAGGTGCCGGGCTCGCAACCGTATCAGGCGCTGCTGGTGCCGGAAGTTGCGATCGGTTCGGACCAGGCGCGCAAATTCGTGTTCGTCGTCAATGCCGATAACAGCGTGGTGCAGAAATACGTCACGCTCGGCCAGTTGATCGATGGCAAGCTGCGCGTCATCAAGGAAGGGCTCGGGCCGGACGATCGCGTGATCGTCAACGGCATGGTGCGCGCGCGCAACGGCATCAAGGTGACGCCGCAGGAAGCCGGCGCACAGCCGTCGCAGCAGGGTGCGCCGGGCGCCGCTCCGGCTGCCGGCAAGTAAGCTCCACAGGAACAATCAGGCGCGGCCCGGGACGTCCCAGTCCAGGAAAGGCGCCACGAGAACAGCACCATGAAAATTTCGCACTTCTTCATCGACCGGCCGATCTTCGCCTCGGTGGTGTCGATCGTTTTCATTGTGCTGGGCGGCGTCGCCTTTCTGCGGCTGCCGGTCGCGCAATATCCGGAGATCGCGCCGCCGATCATCAATATCGCCGGCCAGTATCCCGGCGCGAGCGCGGAGACCGTGGCGGAGACGGTGGTCGCGCCGATCGAACAGCAGGTCAACGGCGTCGAGGGGATGATCTATCTGTCTTCGAATTCGACGGCCGACGGCCGCTTCTCGATTTCGGTGACGTTCGACATCGGCGTCAATCTCGATATCGCGCAGGTGCAGGTGCAGAACCGTGTCGCGACGGCGACGCCGCGCCTGCCGACGCAGGTGCAGCAGATCGGCGTGACGGTGGCGAAGAGTTCGCCCGACATTCTGATGGTCGTGAATCTGTTCTCGCCCGATCAGGTGCGCGACGCGATCTTCATGACCAACTACGCCAACCTGCAGATCAAGGACGTGCTGACCCGCACCGACGGCGTCGGCTCGATCACGATCTTCGGCGCGCGCGATTACGCGATGCAGATCTGGCTCGATCCGGACCGCCTGCAGTCGCTCAATCTGACGGCGCAGGACGTCACCACCGCGCTGCAGGGACAGAATATCCAGGTCGCCTCCGGCGTGCTCAACCAGCCGCCGGTCGCGCAGCAGCTTCCGTTCCAGATCGCGGTGCGCACCCTCGGCCGCCTCAGCGATCCGGAGGAGTTCGGCAACATTGTCGTCAAGAAGACCGAAGACGCGGTGGTGCGCATCCGCGACGTGGCGCGGGTGGAGCTGACCGGTCAGGATTATTCGTCGATCTCGTTCCTCAACCGCGACCAGTCGGTGGCGATCGCCGTGTTCCAGCGGCCAGGATCGAACGCGCTGACCACAGGCGAGGGCATCCGCAAGACGATGGCGGAACTTGCCAAGAATTTCCCGGAGGGTTTGAAATACACCATCATCTACGACCCGACCCAGTTCATCCAGGAGTCGGTCAATGCGGTGATGGACACTATCTTCGAGGCGATGATCCTCGTCGTGCTGGTGGTCGTTCTGTTCCTGCAGACCTGGCGCGCCGCGGTCATTCCGATCCTGGCGATTCCGATCTCGCTGATCGGCACGTTCTTCGTGATGAGCCTGTTCGGCTTCACGCTCAACAACCTGTCGCTGTTCGGTCTGGTGCTCGCCATCGGCATCGTCGTCGACGACGCCATCGTCGTGGTCGAGAACGTCGAACGCAACATCCATGCCGGGCTGTCGCCGCGCGACGCGGCGCGCAAGAGCATGGACGAGGTCGGTGCGGCACTGGTTGCCATCGCGCTGGTGCTGTCGGCGGTGTTCATCCCGTCCGCCTTCATCCCCGGCATCTCCGGCCAGTTCTACCGCCAGTTCGCGCTGACCATCGCCGGTGCGACGGTGATCTCGCTGATCGTCTCGCTGACCCTGTCGCCGGCGATGTGCGCCCTGCTGCTCAAGCCGCATGACAAGAGCCACAAGGACACCTGGTGGGAGAAGCCGATCCACGGCTTCTTCCGTGGCTTCAATCGCGGCTTCGACTGGGTCGGCGCCAAATACGGCTGGCTCGCCAACAAGGCTGTCCGCTTCGCCGGCATCATGCTGCTGATCTATGTCGCCATCCTCGCGTTCGGCCTGTTCGAATTCAACCGAACCCCGCAGGGCTTCATCCCGCAGCAGGATCGCGGCTATCTGATCGTCGCCGCGCAGTTGCCGCCCGGCTCCTCGCTCGCCCGCACCGAAGAGGTGATGAAGCGCGCCGGCGAGATCGCCATGCAGCAGCCCGGCGTCGGCGCCGTGATCAATATCGTCGGCTTCTCCGGGGCGACCTTCACCAATGCGCCGAACGCCGGCGCCATGTTCCTGGTGCTGTCGCCGTTTGAGGAGCGGCACAAGGATCCGCGCCAGTCGGCGGCGGCGATCCAGGGCGCGCTGTTCGGCAAGCTCGGCGCGATCCAGGAAGCCTTCATGATCGTCGTGCAGCCGCCGCCAGTGAACGGCATCGGCAACGCCGGCGGCTTCCGCATGATGGTGGAGGACCGCGCCGGCCGTGGGCCTGCCGCGCTGCAGGGCGCGGTCTACGCGATGATGGGCCGTGCTGCGCAGACGCCGGGGCTGATGCAGGTGTTCTCGCTGTTCGAGACGCAGACGCCGCAACTGTTCCTCGATATCGACCGCACCAAGGCGCAACTGCTCGGCATCAACATGCCGGACGTGTTCAACGCGCTGCAAGTGAATATCGGCTCGGCCTATGTGAACGATTTCAACCTGTTCGGCCGGACGTTCCGCGTGCAGGCGCAGGCGCAGGACAACGCACGACTCGAGGCCAAGGATGTGCTGAACCTGCGGGTGCGCAATGCCGCCGGCGAAACCGTGCCGCTCGGCTCGTTCACCACCGTGCGCGACATCAGCGGTCCGTACCGCGTGCCGCGCTACAACATCTACACGGCGGCCGAACTCGATGGCTCGCCGGCGCCGGGCTACTCGCAGGGCCAGGCGATCCAGTTGATGGAGAAGCTCGCCAAGGAGACGCTTCCGGAAGGCTTCGCCTATGAGTGGACGACGCTCGCCTATCAGCAGCTCAAGGCGGGCAACACCGCGATCTTCGCCTTCGGTCTTGGCGTGCTGTTCGTATTCCTGGTGCTGGCGGCGCAGTTCGAAAGCCTGACGCTGCCGCTCGCGGTGATCATGATCGTGCCGATGTGTCTCGTCGCCGCGATTCTCGGCGTGCTGATCCGTGGGTCGGACAACAACATCCTGACCCAGGTGGGGTTCATCGTGCTGATCGGTCTCGCCGCCAAGAACGCGATCCTGATCGTCGAGTTCGCCAAGCAACTCGAGGATGCGGGCGAGGAGCGGCATTTTGCCGCCCAGCACGCGGCGCAGATGCGGTTGCGGCCGATCCTGATGACCTCGTTCGCCTTCATCCTCGGCGTGGCGCCGCTGGTGTGGGCGATCGGCGCCGGCTCGGAATTGCGGCAGTCGCTCGGCACGGCGGTGTTCTCGGGCATGATCGGCGTGACAATCTTCGGCCTGATTTTCACCCCGGCCTATTACATCGTCGCCCGGTGGCTGGCCGACCTCGGCCACCGCTGGGGCTCCCGCAAGAAGAAACCCCACGGCAAAGGCAAGGCGGCCGCGCACTAACCGCGGCTTCCCTGCGACCTTTTGCGCCTCCGCCGCACCCCGGCCATAACCCCCTTTAGAATGGGAATAAGGCCGGGACGGCGGTGTTCGCGCTTAAGCCTGCAGAGGGTTAGCATAGGGAGTTTTCATGATTGTTCGTCTTGCTCTGGCCGCGGCGGTGGTCGCCGCTGCCGCCACTACCGTCGTTGCCCAGTCCGACCCGATCGCCGCGCGCAAGGCGGTGATGAAAGCCACCGGCCAGCAGACCGCCATCGGCGCCAAGATGGTGAAGGGCGAGGAGCCGTTCGACCTGGCCAAGGCCAAGACCATTTTCGCGACCTACCAGGACAGCGCGGCCAAGATGCCGGGCCTGTTCCCCGACACGGCCAAGTCCGGCGGCGAGAGCACGGCGGCGCCGAAGATTTGGGAAGACATGGCGGACTTCAAGGCGCGCTTCGCCAAGTTCAGCGCGGATGCCAAAGCCGCGGAGGCCTCGGTCAAGGATCTCGACAGCTTCAAGGCCGCCTTCGGGAACGTCACCAAGAACTGCGGCGGTTGCCACGAGACCTATCGCATCAAGAAGAGCTGATCGCGCGACGCGGCTCATGACAAGGGCGGGGGCATTCCCCGCCCTTTGTCTTTGCCGTTCGCCGTGAGAACCTTAGAATCGCCATTCCACCGGAGAGGTTTTGATGCTGCGGAAGATCGTCCTGGCGGCCGTTGCCGCTGCCGCCATTGGGCTCGGCCTGTTCTGGGTCCTGACGATCCCCGCCCGCGTGACACCCGGCGAACTGCCGCCGCACACCGCCAATCTCGACAACGGCAAAGTCATGTTCGCGATCGGCGGTTGCGCGTCGTGCCACGCCACACCGAAACAGGAGGATCGCACCAGACTCGGCGGCGGTCTCGCGCTGCGCTCGCCGTTCGGTGTTTTCCATGTGCCGAACATCTCGTCCGATGCAAAGGACGGCATCGGCGCATGGAGCGAGGCGGACTTCGTCACCGCGGTGATGAAGGGAACGGCTCCCGACGGCTCGCACTATTATCCGGCGTTTCCCTATACGTCGTACCAGCGCATGAAGCTCGACGACGTGCGCGACCTGTTCGCGTTCCTCAAGACGCTGCCGGCCGTGGCTGGCCGGATCCGCGATCATGAACTGCCGTTCCCGTTCACCATCCGCCGCGGCCTCGGCCTGTGGAAGCTGCTCTATCTCGACGGTCAGCCGTTCAAGGCGGACCCCTCGCAGTCGGAGGCGTGGAACCGCGGCGCCTATCTCGTGAATGCGCCCGGCCATTGCGCGGAATGCCATTCGCCGCGCAATGCGTTCGGAGCGATCATCGCCGAGCAACGCTTCGCCGGCGGCCCGGCGCCGGACGGGCAGGGCGGCGTTCCGAACATCACGCAGGCCAAGCTCAAGTGCTGGAGCCAGGCCGATTTCGTCGAGTTCCTCGCGTCAGGTATGACGCCCGACGCCGATTTCATCGGCGGCTCGATGACCGACGTGATCCGCAATACGGCACAATTGTCGAAGCCGGATCGCGAGGCGATGGCGCACTATCTCAAATCGCTGCCGCCGGTGGAGCGTCCCGGCCAGAAAAAACCGACCGGCGGCTGAAACAGCCGCTGCGCGCAAGGCCTTTGATGATAAGAAAGTTGCGATAACGGCGAACCGCAATGAATCTTGTCAAAGGCATCTCGTTCAAACTGATATCGACGCTGCTGTTCGCGCTGATGTCGGTGCTGGTGCGCTATTACGGCGAATACATGCCGGTGGGACAGATCGTGTTCTTCCGCAGCCTGTTCGCCATTGTCCCGGTGCTGGTGATCTACGCCATCCGCAATGAGCTGCGCGCCGCGGTCTATACCCGCCGCCCGCTCGGTCAGCTCGGCCGCGGTTCGATCAGCGTCTGCGGCATGTTCTCGAACTTCGGCGCGCTGGCGCGTCTGCCGCTCGCCGATGCCACGGCGATCTCGTTCTCCTCGCCGCTGATGACGGTGGCGCTTGCCGCGCTGATCCTCAAGGAGCGCGTCGGCATCTACCGCTGGTCGGCGGTCGCCGTCGGCTTCATCGGTGTCGTCATCATGCTGCTGCCGCAACTGAACGTTTCCCATGTGGGGCCGGCGGTGGCGCTCGGCGCCGCGCTCGCGACTTTCTCGGCGATCTGCACCGCCGGCACGGTGATCCAGACGCGACGGCTTGTTCAAACGGAAACGACGCCGGCGATCGTGTTCTATTTCTCGCTGATCTGCGCCATCGCCGGCGCGGTGACGCTGCCGTTCGCCTGGTACGACGCGACCCCGCTGGAATTCGCCGGGCTGATCCTGATCGGCCTGCTCGGCGGGCTTGCGCACATCGTGCTCACCGAGAGCTATCGCTTCGCGCAGGCCTCGGTGGTGGCGCCGTTCGACTATGTGTCGATGATCTGGGCGCTGCTGTTCGGCTTCTGGGTGTTCGGCGAAGTGCCCACCGCGATCGTGCTCATGGGCGCGGGGATCGTCGCCGGGGCCGGCTTGTTCGTGATCTGGCGCGAGCGGCAGCTCGGCCTCAGGCGCGCCCGCGAGGCCGAAGAGCCCGGCGCGCCGCACTAACTCACATCGTCAGCCGGTGAAGGCCTTGAAGGTGATGATGGTACGGGTGTCCTGAATGCCCGGAATCACCTGCACCTTCTCGTTGACGAAGTGGCCGATATCCATCCCCGGCTCGATATAGAACTTCACCAGCAGGTCGAACTCGCCGGCGGTGGAATAGATCTCCGAGGCGATCTCGGCTTCGGCGAGCGCGTTGGCCACCTGGTAGGACTTGCCGAGCTGGCATTTGATCTGGACGAAGAAGGGAATCATGCGCGCCTCCGGGTGCGTCCGCCGGACGCCGATGCGCGCAATGCAGCAAAAACACCTGCACAAGGCAAGAGGCCTGCAACCGGGCCTGCAGCCTTCCACGCACGGTTCTGCGATCGCCCTGCTGCATCTGGTCGCTTGCGCTGACCGCCCCGGGGGACTAGGGAAGGACAGCGATCTCATGGGGTGCCCTGCAGGGCTGAGAGGCGTGAGCCAACCCATAGAACCTGATCCGGGTCATGCCGGCGGAGGGAGAGATGCAGATGCATCCTGGCGATTTGCCGGATATTGCCATGTCTGTGCTGGAGCGCGTGCGCACGCGCGCGCCGCGCGTTCATTGCATCACCAATACGGTGGCGCAGGCCTACACCGCCAACATGCTGCTGGCGGCGGGCGCGGTGCCGTCCATGACCACGTCAACCGAGGAGATCGCCGCTTTCGCGTCCGGCGCGGATGCGCTGCTCGTCAATCTCGGCACGCTCGATCCGGAGCGCGGCGTCGCCATCGATCGCTCGCTGTCGGCGCTCACCGGCCAGCCCTGGGTGCTCGATCCGGTGTTCGTGGACCGCTCCGCCACGCGTGCGGCCTTCGCCGCGTCGCTGATGGCGCGGGAGCCGGCAGCCGTGCGGCTCAATCGTACCGAACTCAAGACACTGGCCGCCGGGCAGGATGCGGCTCAATTCGCCGCGCGCGCGGGGTGCGTCGTCGTTGTGTCAGGCGAAACCGATACTGTTACCAACGGCGCGCAGTCGGTAACCATCGCCAATGGCCATCCGTGGATGGCGAAGGTCACGGCGATGGGCTGCGCCGGTTCGGCCGTGCTCGCGGCCTGTCTCGCCGTCGAGGCGGATCGCTTCCGCGCCGCCGTCTCCGCGCTGTTGCTGTTCGGCATCGCCGGCGAAGTCGCCGCGCAGCATTCACGCGGCCCCGGCTCGTTCGCCATCGTCATCATCGATGCGCTGGCCGCGCTCGATCGCGATACCGTTCTTCGTCTCGCCAGGGCTTCACTCAAGGTTTCAGCATGACACCCGATCTGCGTCTCTATGCCCTCATCGATCCCGAGCATCTCGGCGGTCACGATCTCGCCGCGCTTGGCGCTGCGGTGGCGCGCGGCGGCGCGACACTGGTGCAGTTGCGCGACAAGATGGGGTCGACGCACGAAATGGTCGAACGCGCCCGCACGCTCATGTCGGTGCTGCGTCCGGCCGGCGTGCCGCTGCTGATCAACGACCGTGTCGACGTTGCGCTCGCGAGCGGTGCGGACGGCGTGCATGTCGGGCAGGACGATATGGCGGTGGCCGATGCCCGGCGTCTGCTCGGCGATGACGCCTGTATCGGTCTGAGCATCAAGACCAATGAGCAGGCGCAGGCCGCGCCGCTCGGTTTGCTCACCTATGTCGCGATCGGCGGCGTGTTCGCGACCACGTCGAAGGACAACCGCGATCCGCCGGTCGGCCTTGACGGCTTCCGCCGCATTGCCTCGGTGATCCGTCAGCGCAAACCCGGCTATCCGATCTGTGCGATCGCCGGCATCGACGCGTCGAATGCCGGCGATGTGATCGCCGCCGGGGCCGATGGCGTCGCGGTGATTTCCGCGCTGTCGCGCGGTCCCGATCCGGCCGCGGCGGCGCGCGACATTCGCCAGCGCATCGACGCGGCGTTGAAAACACGAGGTGCGCCATGACCGCGATCGCCGTCACCATCGCCGGCTCGGATTCCTCCGGCGGCGCGGGTATCCAGGCCGACCTGAAAACCTTTTCCGCGCTCGGCGTCTACGGCGCGTCGGTGCTGGCGGCGCTGACCGCGCAGAACACCAGGGGCGTCACCGCGATCCACGATGTGCCGCCGGATTTCATCGCCGCGCAGATCGACGCGGTGTTCTCCGATCTCGCGGTGAATGCCGTGAAGATCGGCATGCTGTCGCAGCCGGACGCGATCCGCGCGGTGGCGGCCGGCCTCGACCGCCATCATGCGAAGAATGTGGTGCTCGACCCGGTGATGATCGCCGGCTCCGGCGATCGTCTGCTCGCCGCCGAGGCGGTCGAGACGTTGCGCAACGAACTGTTCCCGCGCGCGGCGCTGGTGACGCCCAATCTGCCGGAAGCGGCGGCGCTGCTGTCGTCGCCGGTCGCCCGCGACGAACGCGAGATGGAAGCGCAGGGCCGCGCGCTGCTGGCGCTCGGCGCCGGCGCGGTGCTGGTGAAAGGCGGTCACGGCGAGGGGCCGCAGAGTACCGATCTCCTTGTCACGCCGGCGGGCGTGACGCGGCTGGTCGCGGAGCGCATCGCCACGCGCCATACGCACGGCACCGGCTGCACGCTGTCGTCGGCCATTGCCGCCGGCCTCGCCAGGGGCGAGCCGCTGCCGGAGGCGGTCGGGAACGCGAAGGCTTACATCACCGCCGCCATTGCCGCGGCCGAAGACCTGAAGATCGGTCACGGGCTCGGCCCGGTGCATCACTTTCATCGCTGGTGGACGCAGGAGATAAAATCGTGACGACGCGCCGACATCTGGTTCTTTCCGCTCCCGTGGCCGCCGGTGCGCTGGCGATGCCGTCGATCGCGCGTGCCGCCACCACGCGCTGGCGCATGGTCACGTCCTGGCCGCGGCGGCTGCCCGGGCCGGGCATGTCGGCGGAGCGGGTCGCCGAGCGCATCCGCACCCTCTCCGGCGGGCGGCTGGAGATCGCCGTCAATGCGGCCGGCGAGGTGGTGCCGGCGTTCGAGGTGCTCGACGCGGTCGGCAACGGCGTCGCCGAGATCGGCCATACGGCGGCGTTCTACTGGCAGGGCAAGATGCCGGCGGCGGCGTTCTTCACCACGGTGCCGTTCGGTCTGACGCCGGCCGAGCATGTCGCCTGGGTCGAGGCCGGCGGCGGGCAGGCGCTGTGGGACGAGCTTTATGCCCCGTTCGGGGTCAAGCCGTTCATGGGCGGCAATACCGGCGTCTGCATGGGCGGCTGGTTTCGCCGTGAGGTGAAGTCGCTCGCCGATCTGCGCGGCCTCAAGGTCCGCTCGCTGGGGCTCGGCGGCGAGGTCTATCGCCGCCTCGGCGGCACGCCGCAGACCACCCCGCCGGCGGAAATCCTGATCTCGCTCCAGTCCGGGGTGATCGACGGCGCCGAATTCGTCGGGCCGGGCTCCGACATCGCGCTCGGCCTCTACCGGGTGGCGCCGTTCTACTATTACCCCGGCTTCAATAAGCCGAACGGCACCGGGGAGTGCATCGTCTCGCTCAAGGCGTGGAATGCGCTCGACGCCGAGCTCAAGGCGATCGTCGCCCATGCCTGCGCCACGGAAGCCAATTTCGCGCTGGCGGAGATGGAGCGGCTCAACGCGGAGGCCCTGGCGGCGCTCACCGGCCAGCATGGGGTCAAGCTCGCCGCTTTCCCGCAGGATGTGCTGGCGTCGGCCCGCCGCGAGGCGGGGACGGTGCTGGGCGAGCTGGCCGGGCGGGACGCCGTGTCGCGCCGGATCCATGACTCCTATCTGGCGTTCCGGGACCGGACGGCCCCCTGGTCGCGCATCTCCATCGAGGCGGTGCTGTCGGCCCGCGTTGCCTGAAAGCCACACCGGCCATCAATCAGGGTGATCGGTCTTCACCGCCCGTTAGGGTTAACTGCCCTTTAAACGTTCTCGCGTGAATTAAGCCCCACGCGTCTCGGCTGCTTTGCCGCGATGCAGGTGTGCCGCGTCGGCCGTTTGCCGTCGCGGCGCGGTAAGGGGGCTGACAATGTCATCTTGGATCGGGGCGGTCCTGACCGCCACCACGATCGCAGCGACGGGCCGCGGCACGCTTCGTGCCGGCTCGCGCCACCATTCCCTTCCTGCTTCGCCAGCACGCATCCGCTCCCATTTTCGCTTCCGACTGGAGGGGATCCGCAATTCCCTGCGCGGTCCCGCGGACGGGTCTGCACAGGGGCCTGAGTAAGCCTACTGCGTGCGTCCATACTTCCAGATGCTGCGGGGTCATCCGTCTTTCGCGCATCGAACCATTAACAACGAGACGGAACATCGGATCGAGAACATGAAAGCAAATCTGCTGAAACTGTCCCTGATCGCCGCGGCATCGTTCGTGGTGAGCAATGCCCTGGCGGCGGATCTTCCGCGCCCGGTTTACAAGGCGCCGGCTTACGTCGCCGACCCGATCTTCTCGTGGACCGGCTTCTACATCGGCGCCAATGCCGGTTACGGCTTCGGCAAGTCGGACTGGGATTTCCCGGCGGGCACCAGCACGAGCCCGAAGGGCTTCGTCGGCGGCGCTCAACTCGGCTACAACTATCAGATCGGCTCGTTCGTCTTCGGTCTTGAAGGCGACTACGACTATTCGGCGATGAAGGGCGACACCGCCTGCGGCGGCACCACCTGCACCACCAAGAACACCTGGCTCGCCACCGGCCGCGGCCGTATCGGTTACGCCTTCGACCGGTTCCTGCCGTACTTCACCGGCGGTGTCGCGTTCGGCAACGTCAAGGCGGAGACCCCGTTCGCCGGCTCCAGCAGCAACCGCACCGGCTACGCGCTGGGTGGCGGTCTGGAATACGCGCTCCTCGGCGCCTGGAGCGTCCGCGCCGAATATCTCTACGTCGACCTCGGCAGCTTCAACGCCGCCGTTGCGCCGCTCACCAACAATGTGAGCTTCAAGGCGAACGTCGTCCGCGCCGGTATCAACTACCGCTTCTGATCGCTCACGCGATCCGCAAAACGAAAGCCCCGGGGAAACCCGGGGCTTTTTTCTTTTACCGATACGGCGCCGCCTATTTGAACGGCACGATGGTCTGGCGCTGTTCGCCGAGGCCCTGGATGCCGAGCGTGACGACGTCGCCCGCTTTCAGGAATTTCGGCTGCGGCTTGAAGCCCAGCCCGACGCCGGGCGGCGTGCCGGTGACGATGATGTCGCCGGGCGACAGGATCATGAACTGCGAGCAGTACCAAACGAGATGCGCGCAGCCGAAGATCATCGTTTTGGTGTTGCCGCGCTGGCGCTTTTCGCCGTTGACGTCGAGCCACATGTCGAGATTCTGCGGGTCCTTGATCTCGTCCTTGGTGACGAACCACGGGCCGATCGGCGCGAAGGTCTCGCAGCCCTTGCCCTTGCCCCACTGGCCGCCGGAACGGTCGATCTGGAACGAGCGTTCCGACACGTCGTTGTGCAGGAAATAGCCGGCGACGAAGTCGAGCGCCTTCTCCTTGGATGGGATGTTGCGCGCGCGCTTGCCGATGACGATGCCGAGTTCGACCTCGTAGTCGAGCTTGGTCGACTCTTTCGGCATCATCGTATTGTCGTTCGGGCCGCAGATTGCGCCGGTGTGCTTGAAGAAGATGATCGGCTCCTTCGGGATCGGCATGCCGGCCTCGGCGGCGTGGTCCGAATAGTTGAGCCCGATCGCGACCACGTTGCGCACATTGCCGAGGCAGGGGCCGAGCCGCGGCTTGCCGGCGACCGGCTTCATCCGTGCGAGATTGGCCTTCTTGAGCTTCGCCAGTCCGCCGTCCTTGAGCATGTCGCCGTCGATGTCCTTCACCAGACGCGACAGGTCGCGAATCTTGCCATCGGGGCCGATGGCGCCGGGCTTTTCCTTGCCGGGCGCGCCGAAACGCACGAGCTTCATGCTTCAATCCTTTGAGTGTGCAGCGAGGTGGGAAAACGCGATCATGCCGGCGGCCGTGAACCTTCGCAAGGCCGCGCCGGGTGGGTTCACATCACGCCGGGGAACGCGCCGCCATCGATCAGCAGGCTCTGGCCGGTGATGTAGCCGGCCTGTGTCGAGCACAGGAATGCGCAGGCGGCGCCGAATTCGGCCGGATCGCCGAAGCGCCGCGCCGGGATCGTCGCCAGCCGCGCGGCCGCGGCCTGTTCGATGGTGGTGCCTTTCATCTCGGCGTTCTTCTTGAGGCCGGACTTTTGCCGGTCGGTTTCGAACGCGCCGGGCAGCAGGTTGTTGATGGTCACGTTCTTGTCGGCGACGCTGCGCGCGACACCGGCGACGAAGGCGGTGAGGCCGGCGCGCGCGCCGGACGAGAGATCGAGGCCGGCAAGCGGCATCTTCACCGAGCCGGAGGTGATGTTGATGATGCGGCCGAACCGCCGCTCCAGCATCGGGTCGATCACTTTCTGGATAAGCTCGATCGCGCCGACCATGTTGGCGACGACGCCGTCGAGCATCTGTTCGCGCGAGAGCTGGCGGAAGTCTTTCAGCGGCGGCCCGCCATTGTTGTTGATCAGGATATCCGGCTGCGGGCAGGCGGCCAGCAGGGCGGCCTGGCCCTCGAGGGTGCCGACATCGGCAGCCACCGCGTGAATGGTCGCGCCGGTCGCCTTGCGCAGAGCCTGCGCCGTCGCCTCGACGGTCGCGGCGTCGCGTCCGTTGATGACGACCTCGCAGCCGGCGGCGGCGAGCGCCTGCGCGCAGGCGCGGCCAAGGCCCTTGCTCGAGGCGCAGACGATCGCCTTGCGGCCGGCAATACCCAAATCCATCAGACCATCCTCGCTCGCTGTCGTGTCGATGCGGGGAGGTAAGGCGCTCCGGGCGTGCAGGTCAATTGGCGGATGGCAATCGGCGGATATTACGAGCGGGATGCGGCTGCGACCGACATGGTGGTGCCGCGCCAGACGAACCGCCCGCGCCACCAGCCGGCGGCCCACACCGCGGGCAGCATCAGGTCGCGCAGGATCGCCGTCGGCAGAAACCGCCACGACAGCGGCCACCCAGCGTGCCGCGTCATCAGCGCTTCGCCGCCATACCAGAACGCTGCAAACAGCATCAGCACCGGGACGAGCGGCAGGGCGAAGGCCTGCGCCAGCACCGCGAGGCCCGCGAGCGGCAACAGCGGTCCGGTGAGGATTTCAGCGGCGTAGCAGAGCGGGAAGCTCGCGCGCCGCAGCCTCGCCCAGCGGACCTGCCGGCTCCACAGGTCGCGCAGATTGCGCCGGCCGAGCGGCTGGCCGAACGGCAGACGCGTCAACCGGACCCGGAGGCCGAGGCGACGGAACGCCTTGGTGGCGGCGGCATCCTCGGCGAGTTCGCTGGCGAGCGCGGCGATGCCGCCGGCGACCTTGAGATCCGAGCGGCGCATCAGCATGGTCTTGCCCTGGGCGAAGCCGAAGCCGAGCGTGTCGGCGTTGAGCTGCCAGCGCGCCTGGTAGCCGTTGAGAAACGCGCATTCGAGATCGGCGGCGAAACCGTCCGGCGCGATGCCGAGCGGCGGCGAGCAGACGAGGCCGGTGTCGTGGGTGAAGCGCGACAGCAATTGTTGCAGATAGTCCGGCGGCATCTCCACATTGCTGTCGGCGATCACGATCCATTCGTGCGCGGCGGCCTGCCAGCCCTTGGCGACGTTGTTGAGCTTCGGATTGTCATTGAGCCGCTGCTCGCCGATCAGCAACCGCGCCGGGATGCGCGGATGCCGTTCGATCAGCCGTTCGACCAGCGGCACCGCGGCGTCGTCGGCGCGGGCGGCGCAGATGATCACTTCGTAATGCGGATAGGCGAGCGTGAATGTGGAGGCGAGCGTCTCGCGGGCATAATTGTCGATGCCGCAGACCGGGCGGATGATGCTCACCGGCGGCGTGCCGACGGGCACAGACATGGCCTCACGCCGGCCGCGCAGGATCACCAGCAGGAGGCTGGCGACATGGACGGCGGTTAACAGGACAACGAGGACAAGGGCGATACGGGTCGGCAGGTCCATGCGTTGCATCCGGCAGAAGAGAACAGGACTGACAATGGACCGCTTGTCGTCGCGTCGCGTGACGCCGGTGTGACGGCGTTGCCGCGCTCTGTCATCAAACTGCAATCTCGGCATGCCACGCTGTCCTCATGAGGATGGACAGCGCGACGGGCGAAACGTGACGGCAGCGACAAGACGTTTCCGCAGCCTCTTCATCTCCGATGTCCATCTGGGGATGCGCGGGTGTCAGGCCGGGCGGCTGCTCGATTTTCTCAAGCATCACGATGCGCAGACGATCTATCTGGTCGGCGACATCGTCGACGGCTGGGCGCTGCGTTCATCCTGGTACTGGCCGCAGGCGCATAACGACGTGGTGCAGAAGCTGTTGCGCAAGGCGCGCGCCGGCGCCGCGATCGTCTATCTGCCCGGCAACCACGATGAATTCCTGCGCGATTACTATGGCACGCATTTCGGCGGCATCGATGTTCGCGAGCAGGCGATCCACGAGGGGCCGGACGGCCGGCGCTATCTGGTGGTGCACGGCGACTTCTTCGATTTCGTGGTGACGCAGGCGCGCTGGCTCGCGCTGCTCGGCGACAAGGCTTACGACATCGCCATCGTCGTCAACCGCGCCTTCAACGCGGTGCGCCGCCGGCTCGGCTTCCCGTACTGGTCGCTGTCGCAGTGGGCGAAGAGCAAAGTGAAGAACGCCGTGAACTTCATCGGCGACTATGAAAGCACGCTGGCCGGCGAAGCCGCGCGGTATCAGGTCGACGGCGTGATCTGCGGCCACATCCACAGCCCGGTGATCCGCGACCTGAACGGCATCGGCTATCTGAATTGCGGCGACTGGGTCGAAAGCTGCACCGCCATCGCCGAGCATCACGACGGCCGGTTTGAGCTGATCACCTGGACGGCGGAACAGGAACCGCGCCGCGATGTGCCGGTTCCGATGCGTGCGGTGGAGGCGGCGTAACGCCGCTTTCCGACTTCTCTTGCCTTGTTTCGCCGGCGGGCGCTACGGTCCGGCCATGACCGGATCATCCAGACCGACCGATTCCGCCTTGCTCCCCACGGCGGCCGATGTCGATGCGGCGGCCGAACGGCTCGCGGGCGTCGCGCTGCGCACGCCGCTGGTGGCGTCGCCGGTGCTCGATACGCTCACCGGCGCGCGGGTGTTTCTCAAGGCGGAGACCTTGCAGCGCACCGGCTCGTTCAAGTTCCGCGGCGCCTACAACAAGATTTCACGGATTCCCGCCGAGCAGGCCGCCGGCGGTGTGGTCGCGTTCTCGTCCGGCAATCATGCGCAGGGCGTCGCCGCGGCGGCGCAGTTGCGCGGCATGCCGGCGGTGATCGTGATGCCGGCCGACGCGCCCAAGGCGAAGCGCGAGCGCACCGCGGCGCTGGGCGCTGAAGTCGTTCTGTACGACCGCGAGCGGGAGGACCGCACGGCCATCGCGCGCCGCATCGCCGGCGAGCGCGGCGCGACCCTCGTGCCGCCCTATGACGATCCGCTGATCATCGCCGGGCAGGGCACCATCGGCCGCGAGATCGCCGAGGATCTCGGCCGCATCGGCATCGTGCCCGACGTGGTGATCATCGGCGCGTCGGGCGGCGGGCTTGCTGCCGGCATCACGCTCGCGTTGAAGGCGCGCATTCCGAGCGCGAAAGTCTACACCGCCGAGCCGGAAGGCTTCGACGATACCGCGCGCTCGTTCCGCAGCGGGCGGCGCGAGCACAATGCGCGGCTGTCGGGCTCGATCTGCGATGCGCTGATGTCGAACACGCCGGGCGAACTGACGTTCGAGATCAATCGCGCGCTGATCGGCGAAGGCGTCGCCGCGAGCGACGAAGAAGCCGGCCGCGCGGTGGCGTTCGCGTTTCGGGAATTGAAGCTGGTGGTCGAGCCCGGCGGCGCCATCGGGCTTGCGGCGTTGCTTGCCGGCAAGCTCGACGTGCGCGGCAAGACGGTGGTGGTCGTGCTGTCGGGCGGCAATGTCGATGCCGAACTGTTTAATCGTCTGATCGCGGCGTAAGCGCACCTCTCACTCCGCCTCATCCAAGAAGCCCGCAACTCCGGCCTCACGTAAACAGCGCGATCAGTTCCGCATCGCTGAGCGAACGCAGTACGGCGAGCGCCTCCTCGCGCGACACCGTTTGCACCGTCGGCGTGGCGTCGGTGTCGAACGCTGCCGTCACAACCGCCATATCGGCGGCAAATTCGTCCGCGGGCGATGTGTCCGGCTCGGCTGCCGGCGCAGGCGGTACTTCCACAAGCATCAGCGCCGGTGGCGCAGCAGGCGCGGGGGGCGCGGCTTCCGGCTTTGGCTGCCAACTGTCGAGCATCACCTGGATGCAGTCGCTGAGATCGCGCAGCGTGCCGATCAGGCGCTGCACGCGCGGCCGGGCGCTGTCCGGCGTTTCATGGCCGGTGGAAAGTGCCGAGGTGTCGTTCTCGACCGCGGCGATCAGCCCCGCCATCGCGATCAGGCCGAGTTGCAGATATTCCGGCGCGTCCGCCGGCACGCCTTCGCCGCGCCGCGCCGCGCCGATGTGATCGATGGCGGCGAGGACGGTTGCGGTATCGGCGCCGCGTGTGCGTCTGCCGTGCTCGGCGAGGAAGGCGCGGCCGCGCGCGGTCGCGGTCAGCGTCGCCAGGATCGCGTTGTAATCTGCATCGGAGGCCGGCGCGTTTGGTGTCGGCGAGACCACAGGAGGTAAGGCCGAGGGGAACGCGGCCGGCGTGCTGCTCGGTCCGTCCGCGGTGGACGTCCCCACCGAATGCGTGGCGTGCGCCGGATGCGCCATATGCGATAAACCCCAGGACCGCTTATGAATCACGCGGGCTGATTCGGAAAGACGGCGGCAAAGCTTCAAACGGCTTCGACAAGGCTCGACAAGGCATCGACAAGGTTGGGGATGGGTTCGGCGCAGGCTTTCGCGGTCCGGCTGGGGGCGTTCTATACGGCGCTGTTTCTCGCCTTCGGCGTGCAGCTCCCGTTCTTTCCGCTCTGGTTGAAGGACCGCGGCCTCGATCCGGCGGTGATCGGCCTCGTTTTGTCGATCCCGATGGTGGTCCGCGTCGTCGCCATTCCGCTGGCGTCGCGCTATGTCGATCGCCGCGAGGCCGCGCGCCATACGCTGGCGGCGGCGCTGACGGTCACCGCGATCGGCTATGCCTGCGCCGCATTCGCCGATACCACCCTGCTGCTGGTCCTGGCCTGCGCGGTCGCGGCGACTGCCTATGCGCCGGTCACGTCGCTGACTGACGCTTATGCGCTGAAGGGTCTCGCCGCCCATGGCAAGCCCTACGGGCCGGTGCGGCTATGGGGGTCGCTCGCCTTCCTTGCCGGCATGTTCGCCGCCGGTGCCGCCATCGACATCATGCCGGCGAGCCGCCTGATCTGGCTGATGGTGGGCGGGATGGGGCTTGCCGCGCTCACAGCGATGTTGCTGAAGCCGTCGTCGGGCACGGGCCGTGTCGACCCCGGCGCGCTGCGGCCGGCCTCATTCTGGCGGCAGCCGCTGTTTATCGCCGTGCTCGCCGCCGCATCGCTGATCCAGGGAAGCCATGCGCTCTATTACGGCTTCTCCGCGGTGGCCTGGCGCAACGCCGGCTTCGAGGGCAGCACCGTCGCGGCGCTGTGGGCGCTCGGCGTGATCGCCGAGATCCTGCTGTTCGCGCTGCAGAGCCGGTTCCCCGGCTGGTTGACGGCGCCCCGGCTGTTGATGATCGGCGCGGCGGGCGCGGTGTTGCGCTGGAGCCTGATGGCGCTCGATCCGCCGGCGCTGCTGCTGCCGGTGCTGCAACTGCTGCATGCGCTGTCGTTCGGCGCGACGCATCTCGGCGCCGTGACCTATCTCGCGCAACTCGCGCCGCCGGGCTATTCGGCACGCGCGCAGGGCTATCTGGCGATGGCGCTCGGTCTCGGCAGCGCTCTCGCGATGAGCATGGCCGGCGCGCTCTACGGCGCGCTTGGCGCCGGTGCTTATGCGGCGATGGCGCTAATGGCGGCGGCGGGCGGCGCTGGCGCGTTCGTTGCCCAGCGTCTGGAGCGCGGCGTCACGGAATGACTCGCTGTGCGCGACCCTGCGCGCGGGCGCGTCGCAATTCGGAATGATCGCCGCGAGCGCGCGGCCCTGCAGGAAGATCATCTGCCGCGACAGGCCGCCGTTGCGCGCGATCCACGAGCGCACGCGCGGCGGATACATGTCCCACAGCGCCTGCGTGCCGACTTCGCTGGTGATCGGTCGGCCGTAAGCGTCCGGCATCCAGGCCGCATGAAATCCGAACCGCGCACGCGACGTCGCGCAAATCTTGTCGCGCGGCACGAGGCCGAGCACCAGCGTGCAGGCGGAGAGGCAGTTGCCGTCGACGACGACACGTTCACCGGTGGAGCGCACCTGCGCGAAGGTGCGCATGTAGTGGCCGATCTGTCCGCCGCGATCTTCCGCGATCCGCATGGTCGCCGTCGCGGCGGATGCTGATGCGGCGAGCGCCGCAAGCGCCAACACGGTCGGATACAGCCACTTCATCCCCGTCCCCTTGACGTACCTTTCGCCGCCCCCGCGGCGTTTCGGTGGGGACACTCTGGATCAAAGCCGGTTTGGTTAAAAGTCGTAATTAACGAAAGCTTAACGCGAAGTTTTGCCTAAAATGCCGATGGTTGTTGAGTTTTTCGCGTGTCGGCGCGTGCGGGGGAACGCACAACTATTCGTCGGGGTGTTGCGCCATGGTGACTGTGCCGTTCGATCCCCGCGGTCGGACGTGCTTTCTCGGTTTGGTTTTGCGCGAGTTCCCGCCGGGAACCTAGGCGGCGACGATCTCGCCGTTGCGCGCCACCAGACGGCCCGCCTTGTAGACGTCACGCTCTTTGGGCCGCACCACGACGAGTTCCTGGATGTGTTGGGCATCCAGCACCACGAAGTCCGCCGCGCCGCCCTCGGTCAGTCCGTAATTTTGCAGGCCGAGCGCTTTGGCGCCGTGCGACGTCACCATGTTGAAGGCGAGCGCCAGTTCGGCATCGGTGAAGAAGCCGGAGCGATTGCCGACGATCATCGCGCGTTCGATCAGGTCGCCGTCGCCATAGGGCCACCAGGAGTCGCGGATATTGTCGTTGCCCGCGAACACAGTGACGCCCGCTTCATGCAACGTGAGCACCGGCGGGAAGGCGTGATGGCCGGGCGCGTTGGTCAGGATCGCGACACCTGCTTCGGCAAGCTTGCCGGCGACGCGCAGCACCACATCGCGCGGCATCTCGCCGAGCGCGTAAGCGTGACTGATGGTGACCTTGCCGCCGAGGCCGAGCGCCTTGGTGCGCTTCGCGATCTCCTCGATCTCGAATATGCCCAGCGAGCCGCCATCATGCAGATGGATGTCGATGCCGACGCCATGGCGCGCGGCGATGTCGAACACCACGTCGAGATGCCCCGCGATATCGCCGTCGAAGCCAGCGGGATCGAGACCGCCGATCAGATCGGCGCCATTGCGAACGGCCTCGTCGAGCAACTCCCGTGTGCCGGGCGCGGTGACGATCCCGCTCTGCGGGAAGGCAACGATCTGAATCGAAACCTTATGCTTGTGCGCATCACGCGCCGCGACGATGTGTTCGAGATTGCTGAGGCCGAAGTCCGGATCGATATCGACGTGGCTGCGCATATGCGACGTGCCTTGCGCAACACAAAGATCGATCATGGCCGCGGCACGGACAGGGACCGGCCGGGCCTTGGCGAGCGCTTCCTTCTCGAAAGCGACCCGCTCGCGCACACTAAAGCCGGCGGTGCATGGACGATGCGGTTTCCACGTATCGCCGATGAAGCCCTTGTCGAGATGGATATGGCCCTCGACCAGGCCCGGCAGGACCATGCGGCGGGCGATATCGACGGTGTCCTTGGCTTGTTTTGCCGTCGCGCTGCCTGTCAGTGAGGCAATCCGCCCATTTTTTACGCCAATGTCGACCACACGACCGTCGGCGAGCCGTGCGTTGCGAAATAACGTGTCGATCTCAGACAGTTGAGCGCTCCATCCGACATTCGCTTGACCTTCGGCAAATCTTGAAGAAGATTCTTACCTCGGTCAAGCTCACGGTATCTCCGCGGGTTCAGCAGGCCGGATTGGTCGGGCGCAGCACGGTTCACGGATGCGCAACGGCGAATAGGGGGAACGAGGATAGGACAATGAGCGATATGATGAGTGATATGAGAATGTCATCGATCTGCCATCCGCACCGCCGCAGATTCGTCCACGGCCTCGCCGCAAGCGCGGCGCTGTTGCTGGTGTCGACCGCTGCTTACGCCGCCGATCCGATCAAGATCGGATTGGTCACCGCATTGTCGGGACAGTCGGCACGCGCCGGTGAAGCGCTGACGCGCGGCGCGACCATCGCGATCGAGGAAATCAACAAGCAGGGTGGTGTGCTCGGCCGTCAGCTCGAACTCGTGCGTCGCGACGACGAAAGCAATCCGGCGAAGGGCCTGATCGCCGCGCGCGAACTGGTTCAGCGCGAAAAGGTGGCTGCGGTGATCGGCGGTCTCGATACGCCGGTTGCGCTCGCCATCGTGCCGTTCATGAACAGCGCCAAGGTACCGTTCGTCGATCCGTGGGCCGCGGGCACGGCGATCACCCATAACGGCGCCGCCGAAAATTATATCTTCCGCGTCTCGGCGATGGACTCCGAGGTGGACAAGGCGATCGTGCAGTATGCGATCAAGAACCACGGCGCGAAGAAGCCCGGCCTGATCCTCGTGAACAATCCGTGGGGTGAATCCAACGAGCACGGACTGCGCGATGCGCTCAAGGCCGCGAAGATCGAACCCGCCGGCATCGAAAAATTCCAGGACAATGACGTCGACGTGGTGCCGCAGCTCACGCGCCTGAAGACGGCCGGTGCCGACGTGCTGTTCCTGGTCGGCAACGTCGGGCCGTCCTCGCAGGTCGTGAAGTCGCTCGATCGTATGGGCTGGATGCCGCCGATCGTGTCACATTGGGGACCTGCCGGTGGCCGCTTCACCGAGCTTGCGGGTCCGAGCGCCAAGAACGTGATCTTCGTGCAGACCTACAGCTTCTTCGGCAAATTGTCGCCGGTGGGCGAACGGGTGATGGCCGCGCTCAAGGCGAAGTATTCGGACGTGAAGGGGCCGGAAGACATCACACCGGCGGTCGGTGTCGCCAATGCCTATGACAGCGTGCGGCTGATCGCTGCGGCCATCACCAAGGCCGGCAAGACCGATGGACCGGCGGTCCGCGAAGGCTTCTTCGGCGTCGACAAGGTTGAGGGTCTGATCAAGACCTATAACAAGCCGTTCGCCAAGGATCGTCCCGATGCGCTTAGCGGCGACGACTACATCTGGACCCGGTTTGAAGGCAACCACATCATGCCGGTCGCTCCGAAGTCATAACCGTCATAGATGAAACGCAACGACAGGATGCCGGATCACCTCCGGCATCCTTTTTTTATGTCAGCCGTGCATTCAGCCCCATAGCGCCGGCACGGGAGCGCCGACCATGCTGTCGCGATAGACGAGGCCGTGTTCGCGATCGCGTGCCAGCAGCAACGGTCCGTCGAGGTCGACGACGTCGGCTTGCTGTGCGATCAGCATCGCCGGTGCCATCGCCAGCGACGTCCCGACCATGCAGCCCGCCATGATGCGCAGGCCCGCCTGCCGCGCGTCGTGCGCCATCACCAGCGCTTCGGTCAGCCCGCCGGTCTTGTCGAGCTTGATATTCACCGCGCCGTATTTGTCGCGCAGGCCGTGCAGCGACGGGCGGGCATGGACGCTCTCGTCGGCGCAGAGCAGGACCGGGCTGCGGAAACCACGGAGTGCGCCGTCGCGATCGGCGGGCAGCGGCTGCTCGATCAGCGTCACGCCGGCATCGGCACAGGCAGCGACGTTCGCAGCCAGCGTCTCGGCGGACCACCCTTCATTGGCATCGACCACGAGTTCGGCGTTCGGTGCGCCGCGGCGCACGGCGGCGATGCGCTGCGGATCGCCGTCGCGGCCGAGTTTCACCTTGAGCAGCTTGCGGGCAGCGACGCGCTCCGCTGCTGCCTGCATCGCATCTGGCGTGTCGAGCGAGATCGTGTAGCAGGTGACGCGCGCGGTCGGCGCCGGCAGTCCGGCGAGCATGTGAACCGGCTTGCCGCGGCGCTTCGCCTCAAGATCCCACAGCGCGCAATCGAGCGCGTTGCGCGCCGCGCCCGGCGGCAGGGTCTGTTGCAGGGCGGCGCGGGTGAGGCCGGCGGCGAGGTGCGGCGCGAGACCTTCGATCGCCGCGGCAACGCTCTCGACGCTTTCGCCGTAGCGCGCATAGGGCACGCATTCGCCGCGCCCGGTCGCGACGCCGTCACCGACGGTGGCGACGACCACGGCCGCTTCGGTCTTGGCGCCGCGGCTGATGGTGAAAGTTCCGGCGATCGGCCAGCGCTCGATGGTGGCCGCTACGGTGAGGGCAGGAGGTTGATTCATCGGCCGCAACCCTCGACAGGTTCGCCGCCGATGGTCAAGTATGGCGCCGCCGCCCCAGAATCGCGGACAAGTGAGGTTGGTCGGCGCCTATGCTATTGTTGCATCGATGATTTTTGATCCTGAAACGACGGTGGAAGTATGGGCGCGGTGACGGGCTCCGCGAGCGCGCCGGCCACGCTGCAGGGCGCGATCGACGGCGACCGGCTGATGCTGACCGCCGGCGGCGCCTGGATCGCCGACCATGCGCGCGCGCTCGAGCCGCAGATCGACGCGCAGTCGCAGCCGCCCCGGCGGCAAACCGTCAAGCACGTCGAGATCGAGACGAGCCGCATCGGCCAGATCGACTCGTTCGGCGCCTGGCTGATCGAGCGGCTGCTGCGGGCATGGCAGGCACGCGGCGTCACCGTCGAGGTGAAGGGGTTGCCGGAGAAATATCGCGGCCTCGTCGCCGAAATGCATCAGGTCAAGCTCGAGACCGAAGACCTTGAGCCGCGGCGGCCGCTGCGCGACGCTTTTGCCGCGGTCGGCCGGGCGGTTTACGAAGTCGGGCATTATGCGACCGGTTTCCTGCAGATGCTCGGCGCGGTGCTGGTGGCTTTCCTGCGGGTTTTCATCCGGCCGCGGACCTTCCGGCTGACCTCGACCGTGCATCATCTCGAAAGCGTCGGCTGGCGCGCTGTGCCGATCATCCTGCTGATCACCTTTCTGGTCGGCTGCATCGTCGCGCAGCAGGGCATCTTCCAGTTCCGCAAGTTCGGGGCTGACGTGTTCGTCGTCGACATGGTCGGCGTGCTGGTGCTGCGCGAACTTGGCGTGCTGATCGTCTGCATCATGGTCGCCGGCCGCTCCGGCAGCGCCTACACCGCCGAGCTTGGCTCGATGAAGATGCGCGAGGAGATCGACGCGCTGCGCACCATGGGCTTCGACCCGATCGAGGTGCTGATCCTGCCGCGCATCCTCGCCCTGATCATCGCCGTGCCGATCCTGACCTTCCTCGGTTCCATGGCCGCGCTCTATGGCGGCGGCCTGACCGCGTGGCTCTATGGCGGCGTCGATCCCGACGTGTTCCTGTCGCGGTTGAAGGAGGCGATCTCTCTCGACCATTTCAAGGTCGGCATGATCAAGGCGCCGTTCATGGCGCTCGTCATCGGCATCGTCGCCTGCGTGCAGGGCATGGAGACGAAAGGTTCGGCGGAATCGCTCGGCCAGCAGACCACGGCCTCGGTGGTTGAATCGATCTTCCTCGTCATCGTGCTCGACGGTTTCTTTGCCATCTTCTTCGCGGCGATCGGAATGTGACGATGGCGCAGGAGATGAACTCGAACGCAACATCGGCCGTGTCCGGGAAACCGGAAACGGTGATCCGCGTGCGCGATCTCGTCGTCGGGTTCGGCCGCAAGCTGATCATCAACCACCTCGATCTCGACGTGTATCGCGGCCAGATCCTCGGTTTCGTCGGCGCGTCCGGCGCCGGCAAATCGGTGACGATGCGCACCGTCATCGGGCTGTTGCCGAAACGCTCCGGCACCATCGAGGTGTTCGGCATGGATCTCGATACCGCGAGCCCGGAACAGCGGCAGGCGGTCGAGCGGCGCTGGGGCGTGCTGTTCCAGAACGGCGCGCTGTTCTCGTCGCTCACGGTACGCCAGAACATCCAGTTCCCGATGCGCGAATATCTGCATCTGTCGGAGCGGCTGCTCGACGAACTGGCGGCGGCGAAGCTGGAAATGGTCGGTCTCAAGCCCGATGTCGGCGACAAATACCCCTCGGAACTGTCGGGCGGCATGACCAAGCGCGTGGCTCTGGCGCGGGCGCTCGCGCTCGATCCCGAGATCGTGTTCCTCGATGAGCCCACCTCTGGTCTCGACCCGATCGGCGCAGGCGATTTCGACGAATTGATCGCCACATTGCAGCGCACTTTGGGGCTTACGGTTTTCATGGTAACCCATGATCTGGACAGCCTGCACACCGTGTGCGACCGCATCGCCGTGATCGGCGATGGCAAGATTCTCGTGGACGGGCCGATGGAGACCATGCTCGCGTCCGATCATCCGTGGGTGAAGGAATATTTCAGCGGCAAACGCTCGCGTGCCCATGCCGCGCGGCGGCGGTCGGGCGGCGCGCCGACCCGGGAGCCGGTCTAGACCGGAGTGGCGATGGAAACGAAGGCTTCTTACACGCTGATCGGTTTCTTCACCCTGGCGGTGATCATCGGCATTTTCGGCTTCGTCTACTGGTTCCAGAACCTCGGCGGCACCGCCGAGCGCGCCACCTTCCGCATCGTGTTCGACAGTTCCGTCTCCGGTCTGCGCACCGGCTCGGCGGTGATGTTCAACGGCATCCGCATCGGCGAGGTGACGACGCTGCAACTGGTGCCCGACAAGACCGAACGGGTGCTGGCGACCATTCTGGTCGACAAGAACGCGCCGATCCGCGAGGACACCCGTGTCGGCCTCGAGTTCCAGGGCCTGACCGGCATTGCCGCGGTGGCGCTGTCCGGCGGCACGGCATCGAAGCCTCCGCTCGCCGGCACCAAGGACAATCCGCCGGTTCTGACCGCCGACCGCTCGGCGACGCAGGATGTGACGCAGGCCGCGCGCGAGGTGCTGCGCCGGGTCGACAAGCTGATCGCCGACAACGAGAAGAGCGTGCACGACGCCCTCGCCAATATCGACAGCTTCACGGCGGCGCTGGCGCGCAACTCCGAACGGATCGACGGCGTCCTGGCCGGCATCGAAACGCTGACCGGCGGCAAGGACGGCAAGGGAGGCGAGATCGGCGACGCCGCGCGCTCGTTCACCGAGGCCGCGCAGTCGCTCAAGACCCTGTCCGACAATCTCGACAAGCGGACCGCCGATATTTCGAGCGGCATCAACCGCCTGTCGGGCACCGGCACGCGCGAGATCGAGGCGGTCTCGACCGATGCGCGGCGGACTCTGGGCGAGCTGGAGCGCACCATCCGCAATCTCGACCGGAACCCGAGCCGGGTGCTGTTCGGTGGCCAGAACCGCAGCGTGCCGGAATATAACGGCCGCCGCTGACGAGCCCTTTTGAGCATGATCTTGCCCGAAGCCGGTTCCCATTTTTCGGGGTCATGCTCTAATCGGCTGGAATCCCTCGCGGATTTGCATCGACGGGATAACCGGCGCCGACGACTGCCGCGCGCACAAACCACGTCCTAGAATGGGACGAAGAATCGGCTGCGCGGGATTGGCTCCGGCGCATCGAGAATCGTTGTTTGGTTCCCGTTCCCCCTCTAAAGAAGCGGCGAACTCCGCGCGTGAATCGCGGTCGCTCGCGGGAACTGGTATGACGCGGGCTGGTTGTCGGTCGTGAGGTTGGCAGAGGCGATGGGGCTGTTCCCCAATTATAAGCGCACCGCGCTCGTTGCGGGCTGGGCGACGATCTTGGTGACGCTGCTCGCGGGATGCTCCGGCGGGCTCGGCTCCAAGTCGCCGCCCCCGACCTATGAGCTGATGGCGGTGCAGTCGTTCCCGCGCGGAGTCGGCCCGATCCGTGGCCAGCTCATCGTCGCCGAGCCGTCGGCGCTCGCCTTGCTGGATAGCGACCGCATTATGGTTCGGCTCGCCAACGGCCAGACCGAGCAGCTTAGCAATGCGCAGTGGGAAGACCGGCTGCCGAAGCTGCTGCAGGCGCGCATCATCCAGTCGTTCGAGAACGGCCGCCGGCTGCGCGCGGTCGGCAAGCCGGGCGACCGGCTGGTCGCCGACTATCAGCTGTTGATCGACGTGCGCGCGTTCCAGATTTCCGCCGACAGCAACACCGCCGACATCGAGATCGCCGCGAAGATCGTTGGCGACCGCAGCGGCCGCATTCGCGCGGCGCGGGTGTTCAAGGTGAGCGTGCAGACGGAAAGCACCGAAGGTCCGGCCGCCGTCGCCGCGCTCAACGACGCCTTCAACCGCGCGGTGGTGCAGCTCGTGCTGTGGACCACACGGGTGATTTGACGGCGATATCCAGCAAGGTGCCGTCATCGCCGGACTTGTTCCGGCGATCTCGCTTAGGTGGGCAACAAAAATGCATTCTAATCGAGATGGCCGGGACGAGCCCGGCCATGACGGTTGGGATTTCAAACAAAAACGGGCGCCCCAGGGCGCCCGTTTTTCATTTGCGTGTCGTGTCGTCTATTCGAACCGGCCGGCGGCGTGCGCCAACATCGTATAGACCTTGCCGGTTTCCGAGGTGAGGTAGGTGCGGGCGACCACTTGGCCGCGATCGTCGCGCGACACCTCGTCGAGCAGTTGTTCGAACTCGGCGATATAGCGGTCCACCGTCTGCTTGAACTCGCGGCTCTCGCGGTACTTCGTCCGGATCTCGTCGAATGCCTTCTGGCCCTGCAGCGTGTAGAGCCGACGGGTGAAGACGTTGCGTTCGCCGCGCTTGTAGCGATCCCACAGGTCGATCGCCGCTTCGTGGTCGATCATCCGCGCGATGTCGACCGACAGTGAATCGAGCGACTCGATGCTGTGACGCGGCTGGCGTTCCTCGTTCCGGCCGAAGTCCGGGCGCGGCGTGTCGCGGCGCGGCTGATCGCGCAGCGTTGCCGGCTCGGTCTCCTCGCGCGAGGCGCGGCTGAGAAGATCGGTCAGCCAACCCTTGTTGCCGTTTCCGACGTTCGCAGGGGTCGCCGGCTCGATGCGGCGCGGCGCGAAGCTCTGCGCCGGCTCGCTCGGACGCGGCGCCTGATAGCTCGGCGCCGGCTCGATC
>JAEWJH010000050.1 GCA_023386635.1 Pseudomonadota bacterium | reverse complement strand
GCGCTGCACCGTCACCGGCGGCAGATTGGGTCGCGCGGCAGGAGGTGCGCCACGCCGCGCACCCGGTCCGGCGCGTCCGCCCGGAGGCGCACCGCCGGGCAAGCGGTTCTGCGCCGCATTGATCGACACCGCACCGGCGACACCCTGCGTGCCGGCGAGCACGCGCGGGCGAACGCGGAACGTGTCGAGCGGCCGGCCGGCGCGAGCGGCGATGAACGCCGGACTGATGCCGGGATTGACGGCAAAGCGCGATCCCCGATTGCTGACGAAAGTGCGGTTCACCACCACCGTCTGGCGGATGAAGACCGGCACGCGCGGCGGCGGCACGAAATAGCGCGTCATCAGCGGCACCGCGAGATAGCGCGGCTCCACGAAGCTCCAATAGCTCGGATTGTCGTCGTATTCCTCGAGGATGTCTTCCGGCGGCGCCGGCGCCCATCCGACGATGTTGTCGCTGCGCCGCCAGTTGACCCACGCCGGCGCCCATTCGTCGCCGGGCACCCACGCCCAGCCGAGGCGGCGATCGAAGATCCAGCGGCCGTAATGGAAGGTGATCCAGCCCCAGGCTTCCTCGTCCTGCCCGGAGACCCAGTACCAACCCCACTCGTCGGTATAGACCCAGCGGCCGACCGTGTAAGGCCGCCAGCTCCGCGGCTTGCCGAACGGCACCCACACCTCGCCCCAGCGCGGATGCTGTTGCCAGAAGCCGTAGGATTCGAGCGCGATGCGGAAATCCTGTTCGCTCTGCGCCAGCGCCGGCGCGGGCATCAGCGTCGTCGCCGCGGCGGACAGGATCGTCAGCGATGCGCCGGTCAACAGCGCGGCGGCCAGTCTGCGCCCCATGGAAACGGCTCTCATCGCGACATCTCCCTGCGATACGCGGCCCACCACAATGACGGCCAGCTGCATCGTCGAGACAAGACTATCCGCGATTCCGTCTGAACGGCAGCGAAACCGCGCGAACGGGATTCCGCCGCAATTGTCATCAGCGATCGTCAGAGCGGCAGGATGCCGGCCTCATCCTCGGTGCCGAAGGCGAGCACGTCGCCCTTGGCGGTCCAGCCGAGCGCCGTCACCGGTCCGCCTCTCGGCGCGCGCACCAGGATTTCCGCCCCGTCATCGACGCGCACCAGCAGCACCATGCCGTCGGCGAAACCGGTGGCGATCACCGGCTCGCGCGGATGGCACGCGACGACGGTGACGCGGCTCGCGGCCGGCGCCAGCAGCTTCGGCTGCTTGCCCATCGGCCCGTCCTTGCCGGAGAACGGCCACAGGATCACCTGCTCCGATCCGCCGGTGGCGAGGAACGCACCATCGGCGGTCCAGCTCATGGAGCGCACCCGCGCGGTGTAGCCGGACATGCGCATGTCCCGCGCGTCGGCGATGCGCCAGCCATGCAGTTGCGGCTCCTGCATCGCGGTGACGATGAAGCGCCCGTCGGGGCTGACCGTCAGGCCGAGATGCGAGCCCTTCCAAGCGAGCGTCTCCGGCTCCGCCGGAAGATTGGGAAACCACAGCGACACGCCATTGTAATGCGCGACGGCGAGCCGGAAACCTTTCGGCAGGAATGCAAGACCAGCCGGCGTCGACGGCATATCGCGCTGGCGCAGATCGCCACCCTTGTCGCCCTTATCGATTTTGCCGCCCTTCGCCGCGCGCACGCTGACGGTCTTGCCGCACGACCACGCCACCGACCCGTCGCCGCCGAGCGCGACATGGTCGATCCAGCGCCGCTTCTCGTCGGTGGCGATCGTCTGCGTCGTGCCGTCGGCGGCGAGCGCGACGACCTTGCCGTCGTCGCCGCCGGTGACGATGCGCTTGCCGTCGCCGGCCGCGTCGAGGATGCCGCCGTCATGCACGGCGATGCGCCGCGGCCCGGCCTTGCCGAGCAGCAGCACCGCTTCCTCGCCCAGCACGAAGGCGTGCGACGAACCGAGCGGCAGGATCGCGACGACGCCCTGCGCGTCGATGCGCTCCACCCGATCGGTGATGGATGTGATGCCCTCGCGGTCGGTCACGCGACGCAGCTCTCGAAGCCTTCGCGAATCTTCTGCTCCGGCAGATCGCGGCCGATGAAGACGATGCGGCTTTCGCGCTTCTCGCCCTCCTTCCACGGACGCTGATGATCGCCGTCGAGGATCATGTGCACGCCCTGGAACACGAAGCGTTCCGGATCGTCCTTGAATGCGAGGATGCCCTTGGAGCGCAGGATGCTCGGCCCGTCGGTGGCGACGAGGTTCTGCACCCACGGAAAGAACTTGTCGGGATTGAGCGGCCTGTCGGTCTTCAGCGCCAGCGACTGCATGTGCTCGTCGTGATAATGCTTCATCCCGTCGTGATGATGGTTGTCGTGATCATGGTCATGATGATCATGGTCGTGGTGATGGTGGTCGTCGCCCTGCAGGAACTGCGGCTCGATCTCCAGAATGCGATCGAGATCGAAGGCATTGCGGCCGAGCACCGCGTTGATGTCGACGTTGGAGCGTTCGGTCCGGTGCAGCACGGCATAGGGATTGATGGCGCGGATACGCGCCTCGACGTCGCGCAACTCCTCCGGCGTCACCAGATCGGTCTTGTTGAGCAGAATCACGTCGGCGAAAGCGATCTGGTTCTTCGCTTCGGGCGCGTCCTTGAGCCGCTCCTTCAGCCATTTCGCATCGGCGACGGTAACCACCGCGTCGAGCCTGGTCTTCTCGCCGACATTCTCGTCCATGAAGAAGGTCTGCGCCACCGGCGCCGGATCGGCGAGACCCGTGGTCTCGACGATGATCGCGTCGAACTTGCCCTTGCGCCGCATCAGCCCTTCGATGATGCGCACCAGATCGCCGCGCACGGTGCAGCAGATGCAGCCGTTGTTCATCTCGAACACTTCCTCGTCGGCATTCACCACGAGGTCGTTGTCGATGCCGATCTCGCCGAACTCATTGACGATGACAGCGAACTTCTTGCCGTGCGGCTGGGTCAGGATGCGGTTGAGCAGCGTGGTCTTGCCGGCGCCGAGATAACCGGTGAGCACGGTGACGGGAATTTTGTCGGACATGATGCGGAGTGACTCAAAGCGTACGGACGGGGGGACCGGGACACGGACGGCTGATGCCGCCCGCGATGGATGACGGGTCCAGATATATTCACCGGTCCGGCAAAACGGAACCCCTTGGGAGCCCCCGGGAGACGTCCGCCGCGCATCCCTGATCGGGCCAGACGGCCCCTCAGGACAGCACTCTGACTTTAGGACAGCACAGTCACTTGCGTGCCGAGCGGGACCCGGTTGTACAGGTCGATGATGTCCTGATTGAGCAAACGGATGCAGCCGGACGACACGGCCTGGCCGATGCTCTCCGGCTCCGTGGTGCCGTGCAGGCGGAAGTGGGTATCCGCGCCGCCGCGATAGAGATAGAGCGCGCGGGCGCCGAGCGGATTCTCGATGCCGCCGTTCATGCCGCCCGCGAACTTCTTGTAGCGCGGGATGGCCTGCATCATGTTCGCGGTCGGGGTCCAGTGCGGCCACGCTTCCTTGCGCTGGATCGTCGCCGTGCCGCGGAAATTGACGCCCTCGGAACGGCCGACGCCGACCGCGTAGCGGATCGCCCGGCCGCCGCCCTGCACCAGATAAAGCCGGCGCTCGCTGATCTTGACGACGATGCTGCCCGGCTTTTCCTTGCCGCTCCAGGCCACTTCCGTGCGCTGCAGGCTCGGGTCGATGACGCCGAAATCCACCGCCGGGATCGTCTGCCCGCCGTCGCTCACCGTGCCGTAATCGGCGGTGACGCAGCCGCTGACAAGAAGCGGCAGACCGATCAGCAGCGCGCGGCGGCTCATCGTGCCGACGGCCGTGCTGGAGGTCATGGTGGACGCAACACGATCCGTCGCAGAAAGAAATTTGGTCATAAGCCCCGCCCGCTGATTTGCGGCATCTTTATGCGCAAATTGCGAAGCCAAGACAACACGACGACAGGTCACACCCACAACCTGCGGCTGTCTTTTGCGCATCCGAATTCTGAAAACGAAAAGGTGCGGCACGCGCGCCACACACTCTATTCCGTCAAAAGCCTCAGGCTTCCAGATGCGGGCGCGGAACCGCGCGCCAGAGCAGTCCACCGACCGGCCCGGCGATCACGGAGACGGCATAGAGCACGGCGGCGGCGAGGATCACGCCGGCGCCCGCTGGAACTCCGGCCGCATGCGACAGCAGCACCCCCGCCACGCCGGCCACGGCCGCCGCCACCACGGCGATGGCGATCATCGCCGTGATGTCGCGGGTCCAGAACCGTGCGATCACCGCCGGGATGATCATGATGCCGACGCCGAGCAGCGTGCCGAGGGCATGGAAGCCGCTGACGAGATTGATGACGAGCAGCACCAGGAAGGTGAGATGCGCCGCAGCGCCGGCGCGGCTGACCGAGCGCAGGAAGTTCGGATCGACGCAGTCGAGCACCAGCGGTCGGTAGATCAGCGCGAGCGCGACGATGCTCACCGTGGCGTTCACGGCGATGATGATCAGCTTGTTATGGTCGATCGACGCCGCCGTCTCGCCGAACAGGAAGTGCATCAGTTCCTCGGCGTCCATGCCGTGGGTGGTGACGATGACGACCCCAAGCGCCAGAGATGCGAGCAGGAACACGGCGAGCGAGGCGTCTTCCTTCACATCGGTCGCGCGCGCGACGAGGCCGGCCAGCACCGCGATCACCAGACCGGCGGCCAGGCCGCCGAGCGTCATCGCAAACACATTCAGGCCGGAGACGAGATAGCCGACCGCCGCGCCCGGCAGGATCGCATGCGACATCGCATCGCCGACGAGGCTCATCCGCCGCAGCATCAGGAACACGCCGACCGGCGCGGCACTCAATGCGAGGATGACCACCGCCGCCAGCGACTGACGCAACGCCGCGTTGGTCCACAGTTCGGACAGGTCATGAACATGGGCATGGACGTGTTCGTGCATGGGTCAGCCCGCTTGCGCGACCGCGCAGGCATTCGCGCCTTCGTCGAACGCCTCGCACATCTGCCGCGCCCTCAAAAGATTGTGCGGCGTCAGCACGTCGCCGGTCGCCCCCCACGCCACCGGCTCGCGCGCCAGCAGCAGGGTCTGGGGGAAATGCGCGCGCACGATCTCCATGTCGTGCAGCGCCGCAAGCACCGTGCGCTTCTCGCCGTGCCAGCGTTGCACCAGCGCGAGCAGATCGCTGGCGGTGCGCGCATCGATCGCGTTAAACGGCTCGTCGAGCAGAATGGTGCGCGCATCCTGTAGCAGGAGCCGCGCGAACAGCATGCGCTGCATCTGCCCGCCGGACAGCGTGCCGATGGCGCGCTGTTCGAAACCGGTCAGGCCGACGGCTGACAGTGCCTCGCGGATGCGCTCGCGGTCCGCCGCGCCGATGCCGCCGAACAGGCCGGCGCGCTGCCACAGACCCATGGCGACCATGTCGTAGACGCTGATCGGGAACGAGCGGTCGATTTCGGCGATCTGCGGCAGATAGGCAATGTCGCGCGCCGCCTGGCCGCCGCGCTCGATCGAGCCGCCGAGCAGCGGGATCGCGCCGGCGATGCCTTTGAACAATGTCGACTTGCCGGCGCCGTTCGGGCCGACCACGGCGAGCAGCGCGCCCTCTTCCACCGCGCCGCTGAGATGATGCACGGCCGGGTGACGGTCGTAGCCCAGCGTCACGTCGCGGAATTGCAGCTGCGCGCTCATGCCAGCGCGCCCCACACGGCAATCCAGATCGCGGCGACGGCAATGGCTGCCACGAGGAGCCGCGTGCCGACGGACTGGCGCAGCATCGAGGGCCGGGTGGCGGCGGACGGATGACTGTGGCCGGGATGATGGTGATGGGTCATGCGGAGTGGTTTAAAGCACAGGATTGTTTTTGTAACAATATAACATTCGCGGCCGGCTTGTCACCGGTCCGGCTCGCCTCGACGCCGCTACCCGTTCACGGCCGGCCGATCAGGATCGCGCCGGCGGCTGCGAGGAACGGCAGCGGCAGCGACACCAGCGCCCGCAGCCAGACGAGCCGCGGCGGCATCATCGGCACCTCCCAGACCAGCAGCCGGTGCAGCGCGAACAGCGCCCAGGCGGTCGAATAGGCGATCACCTGCGGCATCGCCGCGCCGCCCTTGAGCGCCGCGGCGCCGATGGCGAAGCCGACCACCGGCCCGCCCGGCGTCAACGCACCGGCGACCGTCGCGATGCCGAGACCGAGCACGCCGGACTCGGGGCCGAGCCACTGCACGATCAGCCCCTGCGGCACCGTTTCGGCAATGAAACCCGAGCCGATGACGCCGAGCGCCAGCCGCGGCAACAGCCGCAGGAAGTCGACTCCCGCCTCGCGCAGTCCCTGCACCAGCACCACCCGGCCGCGCACCGCCGCGAACACCAGCAATACGGCGAGGATCGATCCGAGCAGCAGATTGACGAACAGGCTCATCGTTCGCCGCTCCAGCGCACCAGACCGCTGCGCAAGGCGAGCCGCGCCAGTATGCCGGCCAGCACCGGCAGCGGCAGCGCGATGACGATCCGCCAGATGACGAAGTCCGAGCCGAAGAACGGCAGCTCCCACACCAGCGCACGGGTATAGCCGAGCAAGGTCCAGCTTGTGAGGAACGCCACGGCCGCGCCCGCGTCCGCGCCTACCGCCACGAGCGCCGCCGCCACCGGATAGGCGGTGAGCGGACCGCCCGGCAACAGGAACCCGGCGAAAGTCGCAACCAGCAGACCCATCACGCCGGATTCGCTGCCGATCAGGCGCACCACCAGTTCGCGCGGCAGCAGCGCCATGACGAATGTGCCGATGAAGCAGCCGGCCAGCACCTTCGGCAGCATGTCGCCGAACAGCATCACGTCGCTGGACAGCACCGCCCAGAAATGCGCGGAGCCCTCGCGCACGAACACCACCGTGGCGCAGACGGCCACGAGCCCGGCGATGAAGGCGGTCGACCAGTCGAACGCGCCCTTGCGCCGCCGGCTATAGATTTTGGGATCGTCGATCACGTGACCTGCTTTTACGTTCGCGCCCGCAGCAAGTCACGATGCCTGCCTGCCGAAATCGCCAACCTCATCTCGCGGCAGCGCAACATCAGGGGCCTTCCTCACCGTCTTTGCCGGCGCGCGCTTGCCAGCCCCGCTCCCTAGGCTAATGTGCCGCAGGATATGCGACAAAAAAACGCCGGAGGAAACACGATGAAACGCTTGATCGCCGCGGCTGCGGCCCTCGCCTTTGCCGCCAGCCTGAGCGCCGCACACGCGCAGGCGCCGATCGTCCTGAAATTCTCACACGTCGTCGCGCCCGACACACCGAAGGGCAAGGCAGCCGAGAAGTTCAAGGAACTCGGCGAGAAATATACGAATGGCAAGGTGAAGATCGAGGTCTATCACAACTCGACGCTCTACAAGGACAAGGAAGAGCTCGAGGCGATGCAGCTTGGCGCCGTGCAGATGCTCGCGCCGTCGAACTCCAAGTTCGGCCCGATCGGCATCAAGGAATTCGAGGTGTTCGACCTGCCGTTCCTGATCCCGAGCCTCGACGCGCTGCGCAAGGTCACCGAAGGTCCGATCGGCCAGAAGATGCTCAAGCTGCTGGAGCCGAAGGGCATGGTCGGCCTCGCCTACTGGGACAACGGCTTCAAGCAGATGAGCGCCAACAAGCCGCTGCGCAAGCCGGAGGACTACAAGGGCCTGAAATTCCGCATCCAGTCGTCCAAGGTGCTGGAAGCCCAGTTCCGCGCGCTCGGCGCCATCCCGCAGGTGATGGCGTTCTCCGAGGTCTATCAGGCGCTGCAGACCGGCGTCGTCGACGGCCAGGAGAACACCCCGTCCAACATGTACACGCAGAAGATGGACGAGGTGCAGAAGTACACGACGCTGACCAACCACGGCTACATCGGCTATGTCGTCGTCGTGAACAAGAAGTTCTGGGACGGCCTGCCGAACGATGTCCGCGGCCAGCTCACCAAGGCGCTCAAGGAAGCCACCGAATACGGCAACCACATCTCGGCGAAGGAAAATGCCGAAGCGCTCGAGGAGATGAAGAAGAAGGGCAAGACCCAGTTCCTCACCCTCACCGCGGATGAAATGAACGCGATGAAGAAGGCGATGGAGCCGATCTACGCCGACATGGGCAAGCGCGTCGGCAAGGATTCGATCGCCGAGGTCCAGAAGGCGATCGGCGCCCACTAACCCAACGACAGGCCGCCGGGCTCCGGCGGCCTCTTTTTTTGACCAGCAGCAATGATCGGCGTCACCCGCCGGTCATTGTCATCGCCAGACGACACTTACCGCCCAACACCTGGAGCATGATCCCGACGAATGCCCTGGGCTTGTCCCGAGGGTATGAAGCGGTTTCCGACGAGATCGTGCTCACAGCAAAAACTGACACGCTGCGGGGGTGGCGGAGCGACAGGGCGGACGCGATCATCGCCTGCCGCGCGCCATGAGGACGCCCACCTGGGGGACACGATGCTTCTGCGGATACTCGACCGGCTCGAAGAGATCCTGATCGCGACGTTGATCGCGGCGGCGACCTTGCTGATCTTCGCTGCGGTGACGCAACGCTATCTGGTCGGCATCCCGGCGCTCTATCCGATCTTCTATCCGATCGATCTCACCTGGGCGCAGGAACTGTGCATCTACATGTTCGTGTGGATGGCGAAGTTCGGCGCCGCCTACGGCGTGCGCACCGGCATCCATGTCGGCGTCGACGTGCTGGTGAACCTGCTGAAGCCTGCGTCCCGCCGCTGGGTGATCCTGTTCGGCCTGTTCTGTGGCGCGCTGTTCACCGCCGTCGTCGGCACCATGGGCGCCGCCTTCTGTTACGAACTGATCGGCACGGGGCAGGTATCGCCCGATCTCGAACTGCCGCGCTGGATCGTGTTCCTGTGCGTGCCGCTCGGCTCATACCTCATGTGCTTCCGCTTCCTGCAGGTCGCCTGGGCTTATTTCCGCACCGGCGACCTGCCGCATCACGACCCCGGTGAGGTCGAGGGCCTCGACGTCCCGACCGTCAAAGGCGTGGTGCAGCAATGAACGCCGCCATCATCTTCGGACTGCTGATCGCGCTGATGCTGACCGGCATGCCGATCTCGATCGCGCTCGGCCTCACGGTTCTCACCTTCCTGTTCTTCCTGACCACGGTGCCGATCGAGGCGGTGGCTCTCAAGCTCTTCACAGGCATCGAGAGCTTCGAGATCATGGCGATCCCGTTCTTCATCCTCGCCGGCAATTTCCTCACCCATGGCGGCGTGGCGCGACGCATGATCCGTTTCGCCACGTCGATGATCGGTCACTGGTATGGCGGCCTCGGCCTCGCTGGCGTGATGGCCTGCGCGCTGTTCGCCGCCGTGTCCGGCTCCTCGCCGGCCACCGTGATCGCCGTCGGCTCGATCATCCTGCCGGCGATGGTACAGCAGGGCTTCCCCAAGCGGTTCGGCGCCGGCGTGATCGCCACGTCGGGCGCGCTCGGCATCCTCATTCCCCCATCAATCGTCATGGTGCTGTTCGCGGTCGCGACCGGCGGCAGCACCGCGATCGGGCCGGACGGCGCCCGCGTGCTGTCGGCCTCGGTCGGACAACTGTTCATCGCCGGCGTGATCCCCGGCCTCATCCTCGCGACCATGCTGGGTTTCACCACATGGTACCGCGCGTGGAAGAACGATTATCCGCGGTTGCCGAAGGCGACCTGGCGCGAGACCTTCACCGCCTTCCGGGAATCAGTCTGGGGCCTGCTGCTAATCGTCATCGTGCTCGGCGGCATCTATGCCGGCTGGTTCACACCGACCGAAGCCGCCGCGGTCAGCGCGGTCTATGCCTTCGTCATCGCCGTGTTCGTCTACAAGGACATGACGCTGCGCGACGTGCCGCGCGTGCTGCTGTCCTCGGCGAATATGAGCGCGATGATCCTCTATATCATCACCAACGCTGTGATGTTCTCGTTCCTCATGACCAGCGAGCAGATCCCGCAGGCGATGACGAGCTGGATCAAGGACAGCGGCATCAGCTGGATCGAGTTCCTGCTGGTGGTCAACGTCCTGTTGCTGATCGCCGGCAACGTGATGGAGCCCTCCTCCATCGTGCTGATCACCGCGCCGATCCTGTTCCCGATCGCCGCCGGGCTCGGCATCCACCCCATCCATCTCGGCATCCTGATGGTGGTGAACATGGAGGTCGGCCTGTGCCATCCGCCGGTCGGCCTCAACCTCTATGTGGCCTCTGGCATCGCGAGGATGGGGATCACCGAACTCACGGTGGCGACGCTGCCGTGGCTGATCACCATGCTGATCTTCCTGGCGATGGTGACCTACATTCCCGAAATCTCGCTGTTCCTGCCGCGCATGCTGGGGATGCTGTAAGAACGTGGCGGCTTCATCCTGAGTTGGCTTCGCGCAGAGATGCCTTGAAGGGTGAGACGGCCATTCTCTCTCAACGTCATGGCCGGACTTGTTCCGGCCATCTCGATGAGGTTAGCACCCTATCAGCCTAAGCGGGATGCGCGGACCAAGTCCGCGCATGACGTGGAAGGAGAACGGCGTAATTTTCCCCGCCTCATCCTGAGGAGTGGGCGAAGCCCGCGTCTCGAAGGACGAGGCGGCCACAGCGCTGCGCCCGCCTCATGGTTCGAGACGCATCGCTAATGCGATGCTCCTCACCATAAGGCTCGGAGAGAGAAGCATGGGACCCAGACTCCCTGCGCTCAATCCTCGGCCGCCCTGAAACGGCTCATGCCGCGCAGCACGAACGGCGCGAGCAGAGCGAGCAGCGCGAGGCCGAGCAGGGTCGCCGACATCGGGCTTTGCAGCAGCACCATCGGATCGCCGAGGCTGATCTGCAGCGCGCGGCGCAGTTGCGATTCCGCGACCGGACCGAGGATCAACCCGACCACCACCGGCGCCACCGGAAAATCGAACCGACGCATCAGAAAGCCCATCACGCCGAACACCACCAGCATGGTGAGTTCGACCACTGAAGGCTTGGCGGCCACCGTGCCCATGGTCGCGAACACGAGAATGCCGGCGTAGAGCCACGGCTGCGGGATCGCGAGCAGCCGTACCCACAGGCCGACCAGCGGGAGGTTGAGCACCAGCAGCATCGCGTTGGCGATGAACAGGCTGGCGATCAGGCCCCACACCAGGTCCGGCCGTTCGGCGAACAACAGCGGCCCCGGATTGAGACCGTATTGCTGGAAGCCCGCGAGCATCATCGCCGCTGTCGCCGAGGTCGGCAGGCCGAGCGTCAGGAGCGGCACCAGCGTGCCGGCCGCCGACGCATTGTTCGCCGCTTCCGGGCCGGCGACGCCTTCGATGGCGCCGTGGCCGAATTCCTCCGGATGTTTCGTCAACCTGCGTTCGGTCGAATACGACAGGAAGGTCGGAATCTCCGCGCCACCCGCCGGCAGCGCGCCGATCGGAAAGCCGAACAGCGTGCCGCGGATCCACGGCCAGAACGACCGCTTCCAGTCCTGCTTCGTCATCCACAAGGAGCCGCGCACCGGCTCGAGTTTTTCCTCACCAAGGTGCCGGCGCGAGGCCACGTAGAGCGCCTCGCCGATCGCGAACAGGCCGACGGCCAGCGTCGTCACCTCGACGCCGTCGAGCAGGTCCGGCACCCCGAAGGTCAGCCGCGCCTGCCCGGTGAGCTTGTCGATGCCCATCAGGCCGAGCGCCAGGCCGATGAACAGCGAGATCAACCCGCGCACCGGAGAATCGCCGAACGTCGCCGACACGGTGATGAAGGCGACGCACATCAGCGCGAAATAATCCTCCGGGCCGAAATTCACCGCCACCGAGACAAGCCAGGGCGCGAGGAAGACGATGCCGAGTGTCGCCAGCGTGCCGGCAACGAACGAGCCGATCGCGGCGGTGGCGAGCGCCGGACCACCGCGGCCGGCCTTGGCCATCTTGTTGCCTTCGAGCGCCGTGACCATCGACGCGCTTTCGCCCGGCGTGTTGATCAGGATCGAGGTCGTCGAGCCGCCATACATGCCGCCGTAATAAATGCCGGCGAACATGATCAGCGAGCCGGCCGGATCGAGCTTGAAGGTAATCGGCAGCAGCAGCGCGACGGTGAGCGCAGGGCCGATTCCCGGCAACACGCCAACGGCCGTGCCGAGCAGCACGCCGATCAGGGCATAGAGAAGATTGAGCGGCTGCGCCGCGATCGTCAGCCCGTGCAACAGCGCGTAGAACGTATCCATGGGATGGGCCTCAGAACAGCCGTTCCAGCGGACCCGCCGGCAGCGCCAGCGTCAGCAGCTTGTCGAACAGCAGGAAGACCGCGATCCCGAGCACCAGACCGATGCCGAAATCGATGTGGATCGCGCGGCGGCCGAACGCCGCCGACGTCGCCGTGAACAGCACCGCCGTGGCGATGATGAAGCCGCCGCCGAGCCCGATCAGAGCGATCAGCGCAGCGAAGCCGCCGAGGATCAGGACGATGGCGCGGCTGTCGAGACTCTCGCGCGGCGGAAACCCGCCGCGCCAGGCCATCACCGCGTTGGCGAGCGCCAGCACCGCGAGACCGCTGGCGATCACATAAGGCATCGCCTTCGGACCGAGGCCGTAGGTCGGCGCCAGCTCCAGCGTATGCGTGTCCCAGAAGATCGCCAGCGCCAGCAGCAGCAACACGGCGGCGATGGCCAGCGCGGGCTTGTCGGGCCGCGCCGGCTGTTGCGGTGTCACCGCGTCGTCCGACGATGTCATGATGATGCCGCGCCTATTTCACCAGACCGACGGTCCTCATCACCCCGGCGACGCGCTCCTGCTCCTTGTCGAGGAACGCCGCGAACTGATCGGCCGGCATGTAGCCGTCGTCCCAGCCCTTCTGCTTGAGGATCTCCTTCCAGGTGTTCGACTTCACCACCTGCGCGATCAGATCGCCGAGCGCTTTCTTCTGCGCATCGTTGAGGCCGGGCGGCGCGAACACCGAACGCCAGTTGGTGAGGAAGAGGTCGATGCCCTGCTCCTTGAAGGTCGGCACGTCGACGCCGGGCAGCCGCTGCGCCGAGGTCACGCCGATGGCGCGCAGCTTGCCGGCCTTGATCTGGCCTTCGTATTCGCTGAAGCCGGAGATGCCGGCCGTCACCTTGCCGCCGAGAATGGCGGCGAGCGATTCACCGCCGCCGGAGAATGCGACGTAGTTGACCTTCGACGCATCGGCGCCCGCCGCGCCGACGAACAGCGCCGCCATGATGTGATCGACGCCGCCGGCCGAGCCGCCGGCGAAGGTCACCTTGGCGACGTCCTTCTTCACCGCTTCCGCGAGATCCTTGGCGGTCCTGATCGGCGAATTGGCCGGCACCACCATGATCTGCGTTTCTTCGGTGAGCCGCGCGATCGGCGTCGCCTGCTTCAGCGACACCGGCGACTTGTTCAGCAGGATCGCGCCGACCATGACGAAGCCGTTGACCAGCAACTGGCTGCCGTCCCCCTTGGCGCCGTTGACGAACTGCGCGAGGCCGACCGTGCCGCCGGCGCCGTTGACGTTGATGACCTGCGCGTTTTTCACCAGCTTCTCGGCGATCATCGCCTGCTGCAGCGACCGCGCCGTCTGATCCCAGCCGCCGCCCGGCGCCGCGGGCGCAATGATCTTCAATTCCATCGTGCCTTGTGCTTGCCCTTGTGCCTGTGCCGGCAGTGCGGCGGCGACGGACAAAGCGGCGATGGCGGGAATGAGGAAGGCCCGGCACAGCTGGCGGGACAGGGAGAACGGCATGGATCGATCCTTGCGGGAGAGACTGAGGCAGATGCGACATTACGTCCCGGTTTCCCCACCCCCGTCCAGTAGGCGGCGCAAATTTCATCTTCGCCGTTTCGCAGATGCGAACAAAACACACCCCCCGGATGGAAATACACGGCGATTGACCGACGCCAAGTCCGTTGGGTAGCGTCGCCGCGATGGGGATGGGGTTCCCCCGAAACCGCCCAATGCCGTGCTCACACCGGCGTAAGGGCTGATGACTCCTGCCGAACAACCGACGCGGCGTCAGTCGCGTCAGGCGGCAGGACCGTGTGTCCGGGCCGCCGCGAGGCGGCCTTTTTGCCGTCTCGCCCAGACGGACGAAAGGACAGACGATGGGTTATCTGATGGTGTTTCTCGGCGGCGGCCTCGGCGCGATGCTCCGCCACGGCCTCAACCTCGCCGGCGTGCGGATGCTCGGCACGCATTTTCCTTACGCGACCTTCTTGATCAACATCACCGGCTCGATCGTGATGGGGGTGATCGCGGGCTATTTCGCCTTCAAGGGCGTCGGCGGCGCATCGCAGCACTGGCGGCTGTTCCTCACCACCGGCATCCTCGGCGGCTACACGACGTTCTCGACATTCTCGCTCGACGCCGCGCTTCTGTACGAACGCGGCGAAGTCGGCCTTGCTGCGTTCTATGTGATCGGCTCGGTGGTGATCGCCATCGCCGGTCTGTTCGCGGGGCTCACTTTTGTGCGGCAGTTCGGGTGACGGCGTTCAGCCTTCGCCGTTCGCGTCCATCGGCGCCATGCCAAGCTTGTCGAGCAGCGCCATGTCCTTGTCGCGGCCGGGGTTGGGCGTGGTCAGCAGCTTCGGTCCGTAGAAGATCGAATTGGCGCCGGCGAGGAAGCACAGCGCCTGCGTCTCCTCGCTCATTTCCTCGCGGCCGGCCGAGAGCCGCACCATCGAACGCGGCATGGTGATGCGCGCTACCGCGATGGTGCGCACGAAATCGAACGGGTCGAGCTGCTGGCCGTGCGACACCGGCGTGCCTTCGACCTGCACCAGCATGTTGATCGGCACGCTCTGCGGATGGTCCGGCATGGTGGCGAGCGCGTGGATCATGCCGACGCGATCGTCCGGCTTCTCGCCCATGCCGACGATGCCGCCGCAGCAGACATTGATGCCGGCGGCGCGCACCCGCTCCAGCGTATCGAGGCGGTCCTGGAACGTGCGGGTGGTGATGATGTCGCCGTAGTGTTCCGGCGAGGTGTCGATGTTGTGGTTGTAGTAGTCGAGCCCGGCCTCCTTCAGCCGCAGCGTCTGCGAGCCGGAGAGCATGCCGAGCGTCACGCAGGTCTCCATGCCGAGCGCCTTCACGCCCTCGATCATGGCGCAGACCTTGTCCATGTCGCGGTCCTTGGGCGAGCGCCAGGCCGCGCCCATGCAGAAGCGGGTCGCGCCGCCGGCTTTCGCCGCGCGCGCTTCCTCCAGAACCGCCTCCACCGCCATCAGCTTCTCGGCCTTGACGCCGGTCTCGTATTGCGCCGCCTGTGGACAATAGGCGCAGTCTTCCGGACAGCCGCCGGTCTTGATCGACAGCAGGGTCGAGATCTGCACCTCGGCCGGATCGAAATGCATGCGATGCACCGACTGCGCCTGGAACATCAGATTGGGAAACGGCTGCGCGAACAGCGCGCGGATTTCCTCCCGCGTCCAGTCGTGACGCACTTCGCCCAAAGTCCTTTGGCCCAAGGTCAGTCGAGCGGTGCGCAGCATGTCGGTCATCAGCATGGAAGGCCCTCGTCGTCCGGCGGGAGACGCCGCCGTGGCCGGACCATATGCGGAAAGACCCGCAAAGTCATGATCCGAAAGACCAACAGCCGCCGGGGGCGCCGGCGGCTGTGAGCTTAACGAACGAGAGTGCCGGTCAGGCCCGTTTGGCCCGCCGCGTCGTACGCTTGGTTGCCTGCTTGGCCGTGCGCTTGGTGGCCCGCTTTGCCACACGTTTGGCGCTGCGCCGGACGGTACGCGCCGTCTTCCGGGCGGTCCGGGCCGCTTTGCGCACCGTGCGTTTCGTTTTGCGCTTGGCGGTGACGACGCGCTTCTTGCGCTTCGCTGCCTTGGTCTTGCGGCGGGTGCTCCGCTTGGCCTTGGACACTTCGCGCTTCGCTTTCGCGATTAGGCTCGACGCGCGGCGCGTCACCTGCCCGACCGTGCTGGTCTTGCGCTTGCGACGCTTGCGACCGACGAGCCGCCGCGTGCCTTCGACCGCGCCACTGGCGAGATCGCTTGCGGTCGACGCCGCGCCTTCGGCCAGCGACTTCGCGCCTTCGACACCCGCTTCCGCCAGGCCGGCAATGGTCTGACCGGTGCTGGCGAGAATTCCTCGTTTAGCCATGGTGATTCGTCCCCCAAATGCCGCGCGCATGAGGCGCCGGCTGTTCTGCCGCCGGATAACGCTATTGGAACCCGGCGGTTCCCATCCGCCATCAACCGGCCGGCTTCGGTGCAGGCTTCGCGGCCGGCGTCTTGGCACCCTGAGTCTTGGCACCCTGAGTCTTGGCGCCGCCCTTCTCATTGCTCATGCACTTGGCCATGAACGCAGCCCGCGCCTTGCCGGCAAGCTTCTGATCGTCAGCGCCAAACTTGCAGGTCGCCATCTTGTCCTTGGCGCTGACCGCGACCGCGGGTGCCACGGCCATGATCGACAGCGCCACGACGGCCGTCACTCCACCAAAAAATTTGAGCATGTTGTCTCCCCCGGCGTTTCTCCGAATGCCGGCGAACAGGATATCATGTTTCGCTCTCGGCGGCATGCAGGATAAGGCGACGACACGGTGCGCGCGCAGATCAGGAAATGGAGCCGGATCGCACTGTCAGCGCTGGCGATCGTTTACTTCATCCTCGACGCGATTTTCTTCCGTCTGTCGCAGGCGGCGTTCACCGCATTCGCCCGGCTCGGCCTGTTTGCGTGGCTGTCCGATCTGCTGCGACGGCTCCCGCCCTACGCAGCACTGGCCGTGTTTGTCGTGCCGCTGGCGGTGTTGGAACCGGCGAAGCCCGTTGGCGCCTGGCGGATCGCCACCGGCCATCCGGTGCAGGGCATCGCCATCATCGTTATCGCCGAAATCATCAAGCTGGTCGCCGTCGAGCGCATGTTTCACGTCAACAAGGACAAGCTGCTGACGATCCCGGCCTTCGCCTGGGCCTACGGTTGGTTCCTGCGGTGGCTCGGTCTGATCAACGGGCTTCCCGGCGTTGCCGCCGCAAAGCGGCTATGGTCCGATCTCCGGGCGCGGGCCGCCGCCCTGTGGCGCCGCTGGACGCACCGGCGAAGCTGACCATTGCGGCCGCGGCGGCATTATCGGATAAGCGCCGTGTTCTTTGACACCTATCCCCGCAGGCCATCACCGACACGACCATGACCGATACGCCCAACACCACGCCGCCCGATCACCTGAGCAACGACCCGCGCAGCCCATTTTACGACGAGAGCGTCTTGGCCCGCGGCATCGGTATCCGCTTCAAGGGCAAGGAGCGCACCGACGTCGAGGAATATTGCATCAGCGAGAACTGGGTGCGGGTCGCCGCCGGCAAGGCGAAGGATCGCCACGGCAATCCGGTCACGATCAAATTGACCGGACCGGTCGAAGCCTATTTCCAGAGCGACGCCGACTGAGCGTCGCAGTTCCCGTCCGGTCAAATCCGCGCAGGCGGCATGCAGACGGGAACGCATTGCAGCATCGGAACGTTATCGCTGTGAACGTCCGCGCATGTCGCGCGACACAACGAATGAGGTTTTATCCGATGGACTGGAACCGTGTGGAAGGTAATTGGAAGCAACTCAAGGGCAAGGTCAAGGAGCAGTGGGGCGATCTGACTGACGACGATCTCGACAAGATTGCCGGCAAGCGCGACCAGCTCGAAGGCAAGATCCAGGAGCGCTACGGCATCCAGAAAGATGCGGCGAAGAAGCAGATCGACGACTGGTACGGCACCCAGAACTGGAATTGATCGGCAAGCATCTTGAACGCCAAGCATACGTGGAACGAAAAGGCCCGGCAAATGCCGGGCCTTTTGATATTTGATCGAAGAACGGTCGAGCCTTACTTCTTCCGGTTCGCCTCAAGCCGCCGATCGACGCGCGCGACGATAGCGTCGACCACCGGATTGCTCATGCCTTTCTGCCTGGCGATGAGCTGCACCAGCTTGTCGGCCCGCTCGATGTTCGGCGCGCCGTTCTGCAACGCGCGCGCGGCCGAGGCCGGACGCGACAGGCTCTGCGCCGCCGCCGCATATTTCTCAAACGGCACAAGGTCCTTCGGATCGGCGCCGAGCTTCACGCACAGGTCGAACACGAAGTTATAGACCGAGCGCGACTCCTCGATATTGGAATGAACCGCTTCCTGCGCGGTGCGCATGCCGTCGTCGGTGATGCAGCGGTAATTGCCCGCGAGCAGCATTGCCCATTTGGCGAGCGGCACGAAGATCGAGTCGTAGACCTTCAGCTTCACCGGCAGTTCGATCTTGCCCTCCGGCGTGTCGAAGCGCGCGCCGTCCACGTCCTTCTCAAGCTGGCGGATGATCGCCGTGGCCTTGTCGCTCTCGAACCGCGCGCATTTGAAGTTGGTCGGCAGCGTCACCAGGAGTTCATTGGCCTTGCCGTCCGGCGGGCGGATCGCCTGCGGGTCCGGGCTATTGAGCGTGATGTTCTGCGACTGCACCGAATCCCAGACGCGCGGATCGGTATAGGCCGGCTCCAGCGCCTTGTAGTCGAGGCCGGGGATACGCTTGATGTAGGGCAGCGGCGGCATGTTCATGATCGACATGCACGGCACGCCCGACTTGCCCACCGCGTCCAGCAACTGCCGCACGCCGTCGGAGCGATATTGCGGCTCCTGCATGCACAGGCCGACGAGATCGTATTTCGACGGATCGACGCCGGTCGCCGGACCGGCCGTGACCTTGCCCGGGAGCTTGCGCGATTCGAGCAGCACCGGCGCCGAGCGCCCGCGCACCGGCAGCGTCACCTTGAAGCCATCGGCATTGATGAGATCGGCCTCGGCCGGCAGGCACACCAGATGGATCGAATGGCCGCCGAACAGCAGTTTGGAGGCGAGCAACGATCCGTAGGACGCGCCCATGAGAAGGATGTTGTAAGCCATGCCGAAACTCCCGTCTTTTTGTGATTGGCCCGCAGCTGACCGCCGCGGATCGACATTATGAGGTGCGCAATCTAGTGCATCACCGCGCGAAGTGCGAAGCGGTTTTCCGTGATGCCGGCACCGCATCACGATGCGGAGGGCGGCCATCGGACCGGTGAAGCGGTGAACGGGCGAAGCCGCACATCAACCCCACAGCGGACTCGGGGGGCGTGCACCGTGTCTGGCCGCCTCGTCCTCCGAGACGGCCGCTCCGCGGCCTCCTCAGGATGAGGCCGGGAAGAGTGGCGCGCACCTCTTCCGGTCATGTCCACGTCGCGGCTCGCGGCCCATCCCCTCCCATTCTTCCAGCGAGAAGCCTCCCCAGGGAATTTGACATCGTCAGCTCGTTTCTATTGTATACAAAAATAGATTTTTGAACACACTAAGATGACCGACATCAAACCCGCCTGGACCCCCGGCCGCATGGCCTTCCTGCTGCCGCCACCGGTCGAGACCTACATGCTCGCCCGCAGCAGCAGTTATTCACCGCACGGCGACGCTCTGTTCGCGGAGACTGTCGCGCTCGGCGATCCGGCGATCATGATGCTGGCGCGCGAGCAATATGCGCTGTTTCGTTTCCTGGCCAGTCATCTGCGCTGGCGGCGCGTGCTCGATATCGGCACCTTCACCGGCCTCTCGGCGCAAGCCCTCGCCGAAGGCATGACGTCCGCCGGCCGCGTCGTCACCATCGACCGCGATCGCGCCTGGCTCGACATCGCCCGCCGGCACTGGACTGCGGCCGGCGTCGCCGAGCGCATCGACGTCCTGACCGGCGAGGCGCTGCCGACGCTGCGCAGTCTGTCGGACGCGCCCGATCTGCTGTTCGATTTCATCTTCATCGATGCCGACAAGGCGCTGGTCGGCGACTATGTCGACGAGGCGCTGCGGTTGCTGGCGCCGAGCGGTCTGATTGGCGTCGACAATGCGCTGTGGCACGGCTGGGTGATGGACGAGAGCCATCGCGACGCCGATACCGACGGAATGCGCGCCTTCAACGACCGGATGGCGTTCGATGCGCGGATCGAGACGGTGATGCTGCCGATCGCCGACGGGCTCACGCTGATCCGCCGCCGCTAACGCGGCGGATCGATGTGACGACGACGCGGATTACTCCGCCGCTTCGCGGGGCGCATCGACCGCCGCCTCGACCTTGGCGGCGCAATACTTGAACTCCGGAATTTTGCCGAACGGATCGAGCGCCGGATTGGTCAGCAGGTTCGCCGCCGCCTCCACATAGGCGAACGGGATGAACACGACGCCATCCGGCACCGCATCGTCCTGCCGCGAATAGAGCTGCACGCTGCCGCGCCGCGTCGATACCCTCACCGGATCGCCCGGACGGATGCCGAGCCTGGCGATGGTGCCGCGCGAAAGCTGCGCGCTCGCGGTCGGCTCGATGGCGTCGAGCACGGTGGCGCGGCGGGTCATCGACCCGGTGTGCCAATGTTCGAGCTGGCGGCCGGTGGTCAGCACGAACGGGTATTCGTGGTCCGGCGTCTCGTCGGGCGGCGTCAGCTTCGCCGCGACGAGCTTGCCGAGTCCGCCCGGACGCGGGAAGCCGTTGACGAACACCACGTCGTTGCCCGGCTTGTCCGGCGCGTCGGCGGGATAGGTCACCGCATCCTCGCGGGCGATGCGCTCCCACGAGATGTTGTTCAGCGACGGCATCAGCGACGCCATCTCGGTATAGACCTCGCTGACGTGCTTGTAGTTCCAGTCGCAGCCGAGCCGCTGCGCCAGATCCTGCAGGATCCAGAGATCCTGACGCGCCTCGCCCGGCATCGGGATCGCGGCGCGGCCGATCTGCACCTGACGGTTGGTGTTGGTCACGGTGCCGTCCTTCTCCGGCCAGGCCGAGGCCGGCAGGATCACGTCGGCATACGAGCAGGTCTCGGTGAGGAAGATGTCCTGCACCACGAGATGTTCGAGATGCGCCAGCGCACCGCGCGCGTGGTTGAGATCGGGATCGGACATGGCCGGGTTTTCACCCATGATATACATGCCCTTGATCTCTTCGGCATGCACCGCGTCCATGATCTCGACGACGGTTTTGCCCTTCTTCGGATTGAGCGGCACGCCCCAGGCTTTTTCGTACTTCGCCCGCGTCTCGGCATCCTCCACCGACTTGTAGTCGGGGAAGAACATCGGGATCAGGCCGGCGTCGGACGCGCCCTGCACGTTGTTCTGTCCGCGCAGCGGATGCAGACCCGTGCCCGGCCGGCCGATCTGGCCGGTGATCAGCGCGAGCGCGATCAGCGCGCGCGCATTGTCGGTGCCGTGGGTATGCTGCGACACGCCCATGCCCCAGAAGATGATCGCGCTCTGCGCGCGGGCATAGGTGCGCGCCACTTCGCGCAGCACGTCCGCTTCGATCCCGCAGATCGGTTCCATCTCTTCCGGCGTGAAATCCTTCACATGCTCGGCGAGCTGCGCGAAGCCTTCCACATAGGTCTGGATATACTGCTGGTCGTAGAGCTTCTCGGCGATGATGACGTTGAGCATCGCGTTGAGCATCGCGACATCGGCGCCGTTCTTGAACTGCATCATCCGCCAGGCGTGGCGCTTGAGGCCGTTGGCGCGCGGATCCATCACGACCAGCTTGGCGCCGCGCTTGGCGGCCTGCTTGAAGAAGGTCGCGGCGACCGGATGGTTCTCGGTCGGATTCGAGCCGATGACGATGATGACGTCGGAGTTCTTGCACTCGTTGAAGGTCGCCGACACCGCGCCGGAGCCGACGCCGTCGAGCAGCGCCGCCACCGACGAGGCATGGCACAGCCGCGTGCAGTGATCGACGTTGTTGGTGCCGAAGCCGGTGCGGATCAGCTTCTGGAACAGATAAGCTTCCTCGTTCGAGCCCTTCGCCGAACCGAAGCCGGCCAGCGCCTGCGAACCGTCACGATCACGGATGCGCTTGAGCCCGCCGGCGGCGCGCTCCATCGCCTCTTCCCAGGTCGCCGGACGGAAATGCGTCCACGGATTGGTCGGATCGACCAGATCGTCGGCGGCCTTGCCGACGCCGTCCTTGCGCACCAGCGGCATCGTCAGACGCTGCGGGTTGGCGACATAGTCGAAGCCGAAGCGGCCCTTGACGCACAGACGCTGCTCGTTGGCGGGACCGTTGCGGCCCGACACCGAGACGATCTTGTCGTTCTTGATCTCGTAAGTGAGCTGGCAGCCGACGCCGCAATACGGACAGACGCTGTCGACCTTGCGATCCGGAAATTCGGTGCGGACGTTGTTGTTGTCGACGAGCGACGCCGGCATCAGCGCGCCGGTCGGACACGCCTGCACGCATTCGCCGCAAGCGACGCAGGTCGACGCGCCCATCGGATCGTCGAAGTCGAACACGATCTTCTCGCTCATGCCGCGGCCGGCCATGCCGATCACGTCATTGACCTGCACTTCGCGGCAGGCGCGCACGCAGAGATTGCACTGGATGCAGGCGTCGAGATTGACCGCCATCGCCGGATGGCTGCGGTCGGGCGCCGGCACCGCCTTGGCGTCATATTTCGGGAAGCGGCTTTCGGTCAGACCCTGCCGGCCGATCGTCTTCCAGAATTCGGAATCCGGATCGTGCGCGACCTCCTTCGCCGGCTGGTCGGTGAGCAGCAGCTCGGCGACCATCTTGCGCGCGCTCTTGGCGCGATGGGTCTGGGTCTTGACCTTCATGCCCGGCGACGGCGTGCGCAGGCAGCTCGCGGCGAGCACCCGCTCGCCTTCGATCTCGACCATGCAGACGCGGCAATTGCCGTCGGGCCGGTAGCCCGGCTGCGGCGCATAGCACAGATGCGGCAGCTTGATGTCGAGCCGCCGCGCCGCGCGGAAGATCGTCTCGCCGGGGCGGAGGTCGATCTCGTTGTCGTCGATGAAGAACGTCTGGGCGGTGGTGCCCTCGCCTACGCCGGAAACCTTGTCCATCGGCGCCGTATGCGCCACATGCGGCTTGCCGCCGGCCACTGTCGTGCCGCCCGCCGCGCCCTTGGCGTCGTGGCCGTAGCCTGCCGGTTTATTCATGTCGGTCATGGTGCGATATCCTTGTCGTCCGCGCCGTATGCTGTGACTGCTGTCTCGTCTCACCAACGCCCGAGCGGCTTGGCGAGATCGTCCGGGAAGAATGTCATCACCGAGACCAGCGGATTGGGTGCGGCCTGGCCGAGGCCACAGATCGAGGCGTCGCGCATCAGCGTCGCCAGTTCCGTCAGCAGATTCGTGTCCCACGGACCATGCTGCATCAGCTTCACGGCTTTTTCCGTGCCGACGCGGCAGGGCGTGCATTGGCCGCAGCTCTCGTCCTCGAAGAACTTCATGAGGTTGAGCGCCACCGCTTTCATGTCGTCCTGCTCGGACAGGATCACCACCGCGTGCGAGCCGACGAAGCCGCCGTGCTTTTCCAGCGTGCCGAAATCGAGCGGATGATCCGCCATCGACGCCGGGAAAATACCGCCGGACGCGCCGCCGGGCAGGAAGCCCTTGAGCGTGTGGCCGTCCTGCATGCCGCCGGCATAATTCTCGATCAGTTCGCGAATTGTCACGCCGGCCGGCGCGACCTTCACGCCCGGATTCTTGACGCGGCCCGACACCGAGAAGCTGCGGAAGCCCTTGTGGCCTTCCTTGCCCTGCGAGGAGAACCACGCCGGGCCGCGCTCGATGATGTCGCGCACCCAGTACAGCGTCTCGACGTTCTGCTCGAGCGTCGGACGACCGAACAGGCCGACCTGCGCGACATAGGGCGGACGATGCCGCGGCAGGCCGCGCTTGCCTTCGATCGATTCGATCATCGCGGATTCTTCGCCGCAGATGTAAGCGCCGGCACCACGGCGCAGATGCACCTGCGTGTGCGGCGTCAGTCCCGACTGCTCCAGCCGCGCGATTTCCTCGAGCAGCATCAGCCGGATTTCCGGATATTCGTCGCGGACATAGATGTAGACCGCCGGCGCTTCGACCACCCAGGCGCCGATCAGCACGCCCTCGAGGAAACGGTGCGGATCGCGTTCCAGGTAATAGCGATCCTTGAACGTGCCGGGCTCGCCCTCGTCGCAGTTCACAGCCATCAGCCGCGGCGCGGGCTCGGCGCGCACCAGCGACCATTTGCGGCCGGTGGGGAAGCCGGCGCCGCCGAGGCCACGCAGGCCGGCGTCGCTGACAATCGCAATCAGATCGTCGCGGGTGCGTTTGCCGGCGAGGCAATCCTTCAGCAGCGTGTAGCCGCCCGCCGCCTGATACATGTCGAAGTCGGTGGCCGGATACCACGCATGCGGATGCGGCTTGGCCGCGACCGCCGCTTCGACTTTCTCCACGGTCGCCTGCTGGGTCTGCAGGTGGCCGACGGCGCAGACCGGCGCGTGGTCGCACGCGCCCATGCACGGCGCGCGGATGACGCGAACGTCGCGGCCGAGCTTGCCGGGCAGTTCGGCGAGAAGACGCTCGCTGCCCGCCATGGCGCAGGACAGGGAATCGCACACCCGCACCGTCATGGGCGGCGGCGGGGGGCCGTCCTTCACCACATCGAAATGCGAATAGAAGGTCGCGACCTCATAGACCTCGGTGAGCGACATGCGCATCAGATGCGCGAGCGCGGTGAGGTGCGGCGCGGACAGGTGGCCGTATTTGTCCTGGATCAGATGCAGATGCTCGATCAGCAGGTCGCGGCGGCGCGGGCGGTCCGCCAGCAGCGCTTCGATCTCGGTGAGAGCGGCGGTATCGACCTGCCGGCCCTTCGGCGTGACGCGCGGACGGCGGCCGCGAGGCCCCCCGCCGCCGTTCTTTTGACCATGTGCGGGCCCCTTCGGGCCTCTGGGCGGATTATGCATATTCATGAGCTCTCTCCCCGCACCTAGTTGAAACTATTCTAAAATTTCGACAATCCCGTGTTTCCCATCGGTCCATAGAGAAAATCTATCAATTTCCCTGTCGTTCCGCCTATTATTACATGATAAGGAGAAGTGCGCGCAGATAATCGATTGTTTTACAACGGTTTTCCATCGCCATGATCGACAAGCTGGATTTCCTGCTGGCGCTGGCCCGAGAGAAGCATTTCGGGCGGGCGGCGGAGTCCTGCGGAGTCACGCAGCCGACCCTGTCCGCGGGCGTAAAACAGCTCGAGGAACAGATGAGCGTCCTGCTGGTGAACCGCGGATCGCGGTTCCAGGGATTCACCCCGGAAGGCGAACGGGTGCTCGACTGGGCACGTCGGATCGTCGGCGACACCCGGCAGATGCGCGAGGAGATCAACGCGCTGCGCTTCGGTCTCAGCGGCCGGCTGCGCATCGCCGCGATCCCCACCGCGCTCGCCATGGTCGCCGCGATCACCACGCCTTATCGCGAAGAGCACCCGCATGTGCACTTCACCATTTATTCGCGCACCTCGACCGACATTCTCGACCTTCTGGAGAATTTCGAGATCGATGCCGGTATCACCTATCTCGGCAACGAGCCGCTCGGCCGTGTCAGCACCGTGCCGCTTTATCACGAACGCTATCAGCTCCTGACCGCGGCGGACGCCCCGCTCGGCAACCGCGACAGCGTCAGTTGGGCTGAAGTCGCGCGCGTGCCGCTCTGCCTGCTCACGCCAGACATGCAGAACCGGCGCATCATCGACCGCCTGCTCAATGTCGAGAGCGGCGACGGCCGGCCGATGCTGGAATCGGATTCGATGATCCTGCTGTTCTCCCATGTGCGCACCGGCCGCTGGGCCAGCGTGATGCCGGCCAAGTTGGTCGAGACGCTCGGCCTCAGCGACAATGTGCGGGCGATCCCGATCGTCGATCCCGACGCCGTGCAGGCCATCGGACTGGTCGCGCCGGCCCGCGAACCGATGACGCCGCTCACCGCCGAGCTGGTGGCGCAGGCGCGGCGCGTCGCGCCGACGCTGGAGGCGATGGAAGTCCGCGCCTCCCTCCGGACAGCCGTGACGGCGTAACGTCGGCGGACAGCCGACATTTCCTCATTTTGTCCGCTTTTGCCCGACATGCGGGAGCATTCGCATTATTCGGACGATCGTGAAGGATAAAGGAATGACGACTCGACGCGCCGTTCTCGTCGGCACCGGCAGTGTTGCGCTCTGCGGCCTCTTGGGACACAGCGCCGCAGCGGCGCCGGCAGCCTCATCCTTCATGACGAGGCTGCGCCAGATCGAGCGGCGCAGCGGCGGACGGCTTGGCGTCACGGTGCTCGACACGCGGTCCGGACAACAGAGCGGCTGGCGCATGAACGAGCGCTTTCCCATGTGCAGCACGTTCAAACTCATCGCCGCAGCGGCGGTGCTGCGCCGGGTTGACCGCGGTGCCGAACGGCTCGACCGCCGCGTCGTCGTACGGCACAGCGACATCATTACCTATTCGCCGGTGACCAAGGAGCGCATCGGACAGGCCGGCATCACCATCGCGGAACTGTGCGAAGCGGCGGTCACGCTGAGCGACAACACCGCCGCCAATCTGATCCTGAAAAGCCTCGGCGGTCCACGCGCCATAACCGCTTTCGCGCATTCGCTCGGCGATCGCGCAACTCGGCTCGACCGGATCGAGCCTTTTCTCAACAGCGCCATTCCCGGCGATCGTCGCGACACCACGACACCGGCGGCGATGGCAAAAACGATCCGCACGCTGGTGCTCGGCGATGCCCTGAGCGCGGCGTCGCGCGCGCAACTCGTCGCCTGGCTGCGCGGCAACAAGACCGGCGACACGCGGCTGCGCGCCGGCTTGCCGGAGGGCTGGATCTGCGGCGACAAGACCGGCACCGGCGTGCGCGGCACGTCCAACGACATCGGCGTGCTATGGCCGCCGCAGCAGCGCGAGCCGCTCGTGGTCACTGCTTATCTCACCGGCAGCACCGGCGACGCCAAGGCGCGCGACGCGGTCCTTGCCGATGTCGCGCGCGCGGTGGTGGAGATGGCGGGGTGATGGAGGCCTATCTCCATCAGCCGTCATGCGCGGGCATAGCGGGTCGAGACGCGCGTAAACGCACTGATGGCGATGCTCCTCACCATGAGGCTTGCAACCTACGCCACCCGCTCCTTGATGTGGCGGAACATCGCCGCACGGGCCTCGTCGTCCATCTCCGCCTTGAAGGCATGACGATCCTTGAGCCCGGCTGCGACCTTGGCCGCGGGACGCGCGCTGATCTCATCGACCAGACGCTTGAGGTTCGGGAATTTCGCCCACGCCTGCTCGCCAAGCACGACCGGCATGAGCCGCGCCCAGCCCCACACGTCCATGTCGACGATCGTATAGCTGTCGCCGACCATGTATTTCTGCTTCGCGAGGCGTGCATCGAGAATGCCGAAATGGCGCTGCGCCTCGAACGCATACCGGTTGACCGCATAGTCGATCTTCTCCGGCGCATAGTTGCGGAAATGCACCGACTGGCCGGAATAAGGCCCGACGCCGGAGGCGACGAACATCAGCCACGACAACATCTCACCGCGCAGCTTGTCGGATTTCGCGGGCAGAAACTTTCCGGTCTTTTCCGCGAGATAGAGAAGGATCGCGTTGGAGTCGAACACCGTCACGTCGCCGTCGACGATCGAGGGCACCTTGGCGTTCGGATTGATGGCGAGATATTCCGGTTTGTGCTGCTCACCCTTGCGGGTGTCCACCGGGATTGCCTCATAGGGCAGGCCGGCCTCTTCCAGAAACAGTGCGACCTTGGTCGGGTTCGGCGCGCCGCTGTAGTAGAACTTGAGCATCACGGATCCTCGTTGCTGTCGTTTCCGGCAGCCGCGCAGGCGGCGCCGTCCGGCGCGCACGATCCTGCAAAAGCCGGTGTTTGTCACCTCACAGCCGCGAGATGAGACCGCATGACAGCCGCGCAAAAGAAAACGGCCCCGCTGGAGCGAGGCCGTTTCCGAGATTGCGTGACGCGGGCGGTTAGAACAGGCCGACGATCTTGCCGTCCTTGACGTCGATCGCGTCTGCAGACGGCACCTTCGGCAGGCCCGGCATCGTCATGATCTCACCGCAGATCGCCACGACGAATTCCGCGCCGGCCGAGAGCCGCACTTCACGGACCGGAATGCTGAACCCGGTCGGCGCACCCTTGGCGTCCGGATTGGTCGAGAACGAATACTGGGTCTTGGCGATGCACACCGGCAGTTTGCCGAAGCCCATCTCTTCCCACTGCTTGAGCTGGTCCTTCACCGATTTGTCGGCGATCGCGTCGTCGGCGCGGTACAGCTCCTTGGCGATGGTGCGCACCTTTTCGAACAGCGGCGTCTCGTCGGTGTAGAGCAGCTTGAGATTGGCCTTGCCCTCGTCGCAGATCTTGACGACGGCCTTGGCGACATCGGCCGCGCCTTCGCCGCCCATGGCCCAGTGATCGGCCATCAGCGCTTCGACGCCGAGCGCCTTGCACTTCTCCTTGACCAGCGCGACCTCGGCGTCGGTGTCGGCCGAGAAGCGGTTGATCGAGACCACCGCCGGTAGACCGAACTTCTTCACGTTCTCGATGTGACGCTGCAGGTTGGCCATGCCGCCTTCCAGCGCCTTGAGGTCTTCCTTCTTCAGGTCCTCTTTCTTGACGCCGCCATGCATCTTCAGCGCGCGGATGGTGGCGACCACCACCACGCAGTCCGGCTTGAGGCCGGCCTTGCGGCACTTGATGTCGAGGAACTTCTCCATGCCGAGATCGGCGCCGAAGCCGGCCTCGGTGACCACGTATTCGGCGAGCTTCAGCGCGGTGGTGGTGGCGACCACCGAGTTGCAGCCATGCGCGATGTTGGCGAACGGACCGCCGTGGATGAAGGACGGCGTGCCTTCCAGCGTCTGCACCAGGTTCGGCGCGATCGCTTCCTTCAGCAGAGCCGCCATGGCGCCGTGCGCGTTGAGATCGCGGGCACGGATCGGCTTACGGTCGCGCGTATAAGCGACGATGATGTTGCCAAGCCGCTCCTTCAGGTCCTCGAGATCCTTGGCGAGGCAGAAGATCGCCATGACTTCCGACGCCACGGTGATGTCGAAGCCTGCTTCGCGCGGATAGCCGTTGGCGACGCCACCGAGCGAGCAGACGATCTCGCGCAGCGCACGGTCGTTCATGTCCATTACGCGGCGCCAGGTGACGCGGCGGGAGTCGATGCCGAGCGCATTGCCCCAGTAGATATGGTTGTCGATCAGCGCCGACAGCAGGTTGTGCGCGGAGGTGATGGCGTGGAAGTCACCGGTGAAGTGGAGGTTGATGTCCTCCATCGGGATCACCTGCGCATAGCCGCCGCCGGCGGCGCCGCCCTTCATGCCGAACGACGGGCCGAGCGACGGCTCGCGCAGCGCGCACATCGCCTTCTTGCCGATGAAGTTCAGCGCGTCGGTGAGACCGACCGTGGTGGTGGTCTTGCCCTCACCCGCCGGCGTCGGCGAAATTGCGGTGACGAGAACGAGCTTGCCGTTCTTCTTGTCCTTGAGCGACTTCACATACTCCATCGACACCTTGGCCTTGTAATGGCCATAGGGTTCGAGGTTTTCCGCGGCGATGCCGAGCTTGTTCTTGGCAACGTCGATGATCGGCCGCTTCTGGGCGGATTGCGAGATTTCGATGTCGGATTTCGGATTCTGATGCTGCGAAGCGGGCATGGGTGGGTTCCGGTAATTGTTGCGTTGTGGCGATAATTCGAACTTTTTCCGTCATGCCCGGCCTTGTGCCGGGCATCCCGATAAGGCTGGCGCTCGATCCGCCTTGCCGGGATGGCCGGGACAAGCCCGGCCATGACGCCTATGCGAACAGCGTCTTCGGCTGCAGGTTGACGCTCTTGGCCCATTCGCCGGCATCCATCTTCTTGCCGTCGGCGGGCTGCACGCGCGTGACCTTGAAGCGGCCGTCGGCGCAAACGACGGTGATGCCGTCATTCTCCACCGCGACGATTTCGCCGAGCTTTCCGGCGATGCCTTTCGGGTCCTTCGCGGGAAGCGGCTTGGCGTCGAAAATCTTGACCGTCGCCCCGTTGAGCGTGGTCCAGGCGCCCGGCGCCGGGTTGCAGCCGCGGATCAGGCGATCGATCTGCTCCCACGGCTTGCCCCAGTCGATCTTGGCATTGCCGGCGCGGCAGAGACCTTCATAGGTCGCCTTGGATTCGTCCTGCTTGATGCGCGGCGCCTTGCCGGCCTTCACCAGATCGACCGATTCCAGCATCGCCTCGACGCCCATCGGGAACAAACGGTCGAAATAGACGGTGCCGAGCGTGTCGGTGTCGGAGATCGGCGTCTTCTTCTGCAGCAGCACGTCGCCGGTATCGAGACCGTTGTCGGGCCAGAAGATCGAGAGACCCGTTTCCTTCTCGCCCTTGATGATCGGCCAGTTGATCGCGCTGGCGCCGCGATAGGCCGGCAGCAGCGACGGATGATACTGGATCGAACCGTGGGTCGGGATGTTGAGGAATTCTTCCGGCACGAACAGCGTGACGAACGCCATCACCTGCAGGTCGGGCTTCAGCGCGCGGAACTGCTCCTGCACTTCCGGCGTGCGATAGCTGTCCGGCTGATAGACCGGCAGGTTCGCGGCGATCGCCGCTTCCTTCAGCGGGTCGGTCTTCTGACCCGGCTTCTCCGGCGCGACGAACACGCCGATGACATTGTCGCCGCGCTTGAGCAGCGCTTCCAGCACCGCCTTGCCGAAGGCCTGCTGGCCATGAACGACGATCCGCATAGTCAATCACTCCCTCGATCCGCTCATGCGCGCAGGCGACACGAAGCGTCTATGAAACAAAAGCTCCCGCCGGACCGGCGGGAGCACGCGGCATCAGGCCGCTTTTTCCTTCTTTGCCGGCGCGCTCAGGGCGCCCGACGCCTTGATCTCGGCGATGACATCCGCCTTGAGCTTCAGCACGTCGCTCAGGATCTCGTCGGTGTGCTCGCCCAGCAGCGGCGAACGCTTCACCTCGGAGATCGAGTCCGACAGCTTGATCGGGTTGCCGACGGTGAGATACGCACCGCGCGTCGGGTGATCGACCTCGACCACCGTGCCGGTCTTGCGCAGCGACTGATCCTCCGCGATTTCCTTCATCGACAGGATCGGCCCGACCGGAATGTCGTGCGCGTTGCACAGTTCCATGACCTCGAACTTGGTCTTGGTCTTGGTCCACTGCTCGATGCGATCGAAAATCTGCATCAGCTTCGGCAGGCGCGCCGGCGGCGTCGCGTATTCCGGATCGGTCTTCCAGGTCGGCTCGCCGATCAGGTCGCAGATCGGGCCCCAGACCGGCGCCTGGGTGATGAAATAGATGTAAGCGTTGGGATCGGTCTCCCAGCCCTTGCACTTGAGAATCCAGCCGGGCTGACCGCCGCCGGAATCGTTGCCGGCGCGCGGCGTCGCATCGCCGAACGGAATGTTCTGGCCGAACTGGCTGTATTCCTTGAGCGGGCCCGCTTTGAGACGCTGCTGATCGCGCAGCTTGACGCGGCAGAGATTGAGCACGCCATCCTGCATCGCGACGCTGACCTTCTGGCCGCGACCGGTGCGGGTGCGCTGGAACAGCGCGGTGACGATGCCGAGCGCGAGATGCAGACCGGTGCCGCTGTCGCCGATCTGCGCGCCGGTGACGAGCGGCGGGCCGTCGCGGAAGCCGGTGGTCGAGGCCGAACCGCCGGTGCACTGCGCGACGTTCTCGTAGACCTTGCAATCCTCATACGGACCCGGGCCGAAGCCCTTGATCGACGCGACGATGATGCGCGGATTGGTCTTGTGGATGTGCTCCCAGGTCAGGCCCATGCGATCGAGCGCGCCCGGCGCGAAGTTCTCGACCAGCACGTCGCAGGACTTGATCAACTCGTCGAGCACGCGCTTGCCCTGCGGATGCTTGGAGTCGATGGTGATCGACCGCTTGTTGTGATTGAGCATCGTGAAATAGAGCGAGTCCGCGCCCGGCACATCGACGAGCTGGCCGCGGGTGATGTCGCCGACGCCCGGACGCTCGACCTTGATCACATCGGCGCCGAACCACGCGAGCAACTGCGTGCAGGTCGGGCCGGACTGGACGTGCGTGAAGTCGAGGATGCGAACGCCCTGCAGCGCCTTGCCGTCCTGACCGAACGGCTTCGACGAGATGCGCGGCGTCGCCGGCTTGGCGGACTTGACCGCGCTCTTCTTGGCGGCAGGCTTCGCGCTCTTCTTCGCCACCGGACGGCGCGCCGCCTTCACGGGTTTACGCGCTGCGGTCTTGGCCTTGGCCTTGGCCTTGCCTTTGGCCTTCGCCGGCTTGCCGGCCTTTTTCGATTTCTTCGCCATCGCTTGCTCCTTGATCTTCGATGATGTTTCCGGCCGCCGCGCCCGCGCGGAAAGCCGGAAACGAAATACCTTCAGAAGAAAACGCCGATCAGCTTTTCTTCTTCAGCGCGCTCTGCGGATTGAGGTTGCCGATGCGGCCGGACTCGCTGCCCGCGGCCGGATCGATCACGGCGTTGATCAGCGTCGGCTTGCCCGAATCCATCGCCGCGTTGACGGCGCGCTTGAGTTCGTCCGGGTTGGTCGCATTGACGCCGACACCGCCGAACGCTTCCATCATCTTGTCGTAGCGCGAGCCCTTGACGAACACAGTCGTCGCCGGATCTGAACCGCCGCTCTGGTTGACGTCGGTGCCGCGATAGATGCCATCGTTGTTGAAGATGACCACGCAGACCGGCAGCTGGTAGCGGCAGATGGTTTCGACTTCCATGCCGGAGAAGCCGAAGGCCGAGTCGCCTTCGATCGCCAGCACCGGCTTGCCGGTCTCGACCGCAGCGGCGATGGCGTAGCCCATGCCGATGCCCATCACGCCCCAGGTGCCGACGTCGATGCGCTTGCGCGGCTGGTACATGTCGATGATGCCGCGCGTGAGGTCGAGCGCGTTCGCGCCCTCGTTGACCAGGATCGCGTCGGGACGCTCCTTGATAATGGTGCGCAGCACGCCGAGCGCGCCGTGGTAATCCATCGGCGAGTTGTTGTTCATCAGCTTCGGCGCCATCTTGGCGACGTTCTCGTCACGCTTCTTGCCAACAGCGGCGAGCCAGTCGGCCGGCGCCTTCGCCCAGTTTCCGCCCATCGCATCGAGCATGGCCGAGACGCAGGAGCCGACATCGCCGACCAGCGGCGCGACGATCTCGACGTTCGAGTCCATCTCGCGCGGCTCGATGTCAATCTGGATGAACTTCTTGGGCGCATCGCCCCAGGCCTTGCCCTTGCCGTGCGACAGGAGCCAGTTCAGCCGCGCGCCGATCAGCAGCACGACGTCCGAATCCTTCAGCACCGTCGAGCGCGCGGCGCCCGCGCACTGTGGATGCGTGTCCGGCAGCAGGCCCTTGCCCATGCTCATCGGCAGGAACGGCGCGCCGCTCTTTTCAACGAAGTTGCGGATCGCGTCATCGGCCTGCGCATAGGCCGCGCCCTTGCCGAGAATGATCAGCGGCTTCTTCGCGCTCTTGAACACGTCGAGCGCACGCTTCACCGCTGCCGGTGCCGGGATCTGCGCCGGCGCGGCGTCGATCACCTTGACCAGCGACTGCTTGCCCTTCTGCGCATCCATCACCTGGCCGAACAGCTTGGCCGGCAGATCGAGATAGACGCCACCGGGACGGCCCGAGACCGCGGCGCGGATCGCGCGGGCGAGACCGATGCCGATATCCTGCGCGTGCAGCACGCGGAACGCCGCCTTGCACAGCGGCTTGGCGATGGCGAGCTGGTCCATCTCCTCGTAGTCGCCCTGCTGCAGGTCGACGATCTCGCGCTCCGACGAACCGGAGATCAGAATCATCGGGAAGCAGTTGGTGGTCGCATGGGCGAGCGCGGTGAGACCGTTGAGGAAGCCCGGCGCCGACACGGTGAGGCAGATGCCCGGCTTCTTCGTGAGGAAGCCCGCGATCGACGCGGCATAGCCGGCGTTCTGCTCGTGGCGGAACGACAGCACGCGGATGCCCGCGGCCTGCGCCATGCGGCCGAAATCGGTGATCGGAATGCCCGGCACGCCATAGATGGTGTCGAGCCCGTTGAGCTTCAACGCATCGATGATCAGGTTGAAACCGTCCGTCAGTTCCTGCTCGGCCGGAGCCGCGGCTGCCGCGTTTGCACCACTCATGTAACTCTCCTCGTCAATAAACCGGCCGGGCACACGACCCAGCCCCTGATTCAGCGAACTCTCAATCCAGATAATCGGCGTAGCGCTCGACGTGATCGGCGAGGCCCAGCGCGTGGTCGCGCACCAGCTTCTCGGCCAGCGCGGTGTCGCGCGCCTCGAGCGCTTCAATGATGTGCATGTGATCGCGGATCGACCGGTCGGCGCGGTCTTTCTCGACGATCGTCTTGCGGCGGATCATCCGCATATGGGTAAACAGGTTTTCCGCCATGTCGGTGAGCACGCGGTTCTGGCTCATCCGGATGATCGACTGGTGAAACTGGATGTTCACTTCCGAATATTCGTCGAGGTGCGCGAGCACGCGGCCGTCGACGAACGATGCGAACATGCGGCGCAGCGACTTGATATCGTCGTCGAGCGCGGTCTGGGTGATCAGGCGCGCGGCCATGCTTTCGAGCGCGGCCCAGGCGGTGATCATCTCGATCACCTCGCGCTTGGTCTTGCGCACCACATAGACGCCGCGACGCGGCACCGAGCGCACGAAGCCTTCGCGCTCCAGCTGCGCCATCGCCTCACGCACCGGCGTGCGGCTGACGCCGAAATCCTGGGCGAGCTGGCGCTCGTCGAGGCGGATGTCCTCGCGGCTCTGATAGACGTCCATCCCGACGATGACGTTTTTCAGCGCCGCATAGGCCTTGTGCTTGAAGCTGAGTGAGGTGTCGATCGGCTCGATGGCGAGGCGCGTGGCGTCCCCGGGAGACTCCGCTCCCAGCTCTGCCCGGCGTTTGCCGCGCAGACCGCGAAGACTTCCGGGGGTCAGCCGATCGGTCATGGCACTCTGGTATACATTATTCCAAGAAACGCAAGCCCGCTGACGTCGCCGTCCTCAGGCTGTGGTCGGGACGCCCCGCAGGCGGGTCCAGGCACTGGCGATCACGCCCCAGAACAGAGCGATCAGGCCGAGCACCATGATGGTGGCGACCAGGCCGTTGGAGAAGAACACGCCCAGATTGCCGCCCGAAGCCAGCAGCGACTGGCGGAACGCCTCCTCCGCCTTGTCGCCAAGGACGATAGCCAGAACCATCGGCGCCAGCGGGTAGCCGGTTTTCTTCATGGCGTAGCCGACGATGCCGAACACCATCATCAGGACGACGTCGAACGCCGAATTGTGCACCGTATAGGCGCCGATCGCGCAGATCACGAGGATCACCGGCGCGATGATGCTGAACGGAATGCGCAGGATCGCGGCGAACAGCGGCACGCAGGTCAGCACGATGATCAGGCCGACGAGGTTGCCGAGATACATCGAGGCGATCAGGCCCCAGACAAAGTCCTTCTGTTCGACGAACAGCAGCGGACCGGGCTGCAGACCCCAGATCAGCAGGCCGCCGAGCAGCACCGCAGCAGTCGGCGAACCGGGCACGCCGAGCGCGAGCATCGGCAGCAGCGCCGAGGTGCCGGCGGCATGAGCCGCCGTTTCCGGCGCCACCACGCCTTCGATTTCGCCGTTGCCGAAATTCTTGCCGCGCTTGGAGATGCGCTGCGCGATGCCGTAGCTCATGAACGACGCCGGCGTCGCACCGGCGGGCGAGATGCCCATCCAGCAGCCGATCAGGCAGGAGCGCAACGACACCATCCAGTAACGCGGCAGTTCCTTCCAGGTCTGCCACACGACCCGCGGATTGATGCCGGCCGCCTTGCCCTTGAAGGAGAGCCCCTCCTCCATGGTCAGCAGGATTTCGCCGATGCCGAACAGGCCGATCACGGCGATCAGGAAGTCGAAACCGTTGAGCAGTTCCGTGAAACCGAAAGTGAGACGCAGCGAGCCGGTGACGCTGTCGAGACCGACGGCGGCGAGCGCGAAGCCGATCATCATCGAGGCAACGGTCTTGAACGGCGGCTCCTTGCCCATGCCGATGAAGCTGCAGAAAGCGAGGAAGAACACCGAGAATTTCTCGGCCGGTCCGAACTCAAGCGCGAATTGCGCGACCAGCGGCGCCACCAGCGTGATGACGATCACGGCGAACAGCGCACCGACGAAGGACGAGGTGAACGCGGCGGTCAGCGCCTCGCCGGCCTTGCCCTGCTGCGCCATCGGATAGCCGTCGAACGTCGTTGCGACCGACCATGGCTCTCCAGGTATGTTGAATAAGACCGAGGTAATGGCGCCGCCGAACAGCGCTCCCCAGTAGATGCAAGACAGCATGATGATCGCCGAGGTCGGCGACATGCTGAACGTCAGCGGCAACAGGATGGCGATGCCGTTGGCACCGCCGAGGCCCGGCAGCACGCCGATGATCACGCCCAGCAAGATCCCGATCACCATCAGCAGGATGTTGAAGGGCTGGATCACGACCGCGAAGCCGTGAAACAGATTGCCGATATCTTCCAACATGACGTTTCCTAACCCGAGATCTTTTTTTGTCGTGGGCGCGGCGGCTGACGCCGCGTTTGCAGGCCGAACCTTACAGACCGAGCCAGTCCTCAAGCGGCCCCTTCGGCAGCGGCACGAGGAACCATTTTTCGAACATGAAATAGATCGCGACCGGCACCGCGACACCGGTGATCAACGCCGTGTGCCAACGATAGCTGCCGAGCCAGATCATGAAGCCGGTGATCAGCACGATCGAGGAAACGTAGATGCCGGTATAGGGCAGCACGAGCACATAAACCGTGGTCGGGATCACCACCGCGAGCACTTGGCCGAGTTGACCCCAGTTGGCGAACAGCGGCTGCGGATCGAGTGCCCAGGCATTCTTCAGATTGACCAGGCTCGACAGTATGATGACGACGCCGATGTAGAACGGAAAGAATCCGGACTGCGGACCTTCCGCGCCCCAGCCGATGCCGGCGCTGAGACTCCCGAGGATCGTGATGCCACCGAAGATCAGGCAGATGATCGCAACAGCGACTTCGATGCTGCGATGGGGCGGGCCGTCGGACGACATCAGAGAAC
>JAEWJH010000088.1 GCA_023386635.1 Pseudomonadota bacterium | reverse complement strand
CTCGCCGGAGGAGGATGGCGACCGGTTCCTGGAGTTCTGGAATCTGGTGTTCATGCAGTTCGACCAGATCGCGCCCGGCAACCGCCAGCCGCTGCCGCGTCCGTCGATCGACACCGGCATGGGGCTCGAGCGCATGGCCGCGATCCTGCAGGGCGTGCACTCGAACTACGATACCGATCTGTTCCGCGCGCTGATCGAGGCGGTCTCGCACGGTATCGGCCGCGGGCCGACGCCGGAGAACCGCGCGTCCTATCGCGTCATCGCCGACCATCTGCGCGCGGCGTCGTTCCTGATCGCCGATGGCGTGCTGCCGTCGAACGAGGGCCGCGGCTATGTGCTGCGCCGGATCATGCGCCGCGCCATGCGCCACGGCGAACTGCTCGGCGCGCGCGAGCCGCTGATGTGGAAGCTGGTGCCGGCGCTCACGCGCGAGATGGGCCAGGCCTATTCCGAGCTGCTGCGGGCCGAGGCGCTGATCACCGAGACGCTCAAGCTCGAGGAAACCCGCTTCCGCAAGACGCTGGAGCGCGGCCTCGTGATCCTCGACGAAGCATCGAAGTCGCTGAAGAAGGGCGACATGTTCGACGGCGAGACCGCGTTCACGCTTTACGACACCTACGGCTTTCCGCTCGACCTGACGCAGGACGCGCTGCGCAACCGCGGCATCGGCGTCGACCTCGCGTCGTTCACCGACGCGATGGAGCGGCAGAAGGCCAAGGCCCGCGAGAGCTGGAAGGGCTCGGGCGACGCCGCGACCGAAGCGGTGTGGTTTGCGTTGCGCGAGAAGCTCGGCGCCACCGAATTCCTCGGCTACGAGACCGAGAAGGCGGAAGGCGTGGTCGCCGCGCTGGTCAGGGACGGCAAGGAAGTCGCCACGCTCGGCAAGGGCGAGACCGGCACCGTGGTCGTCAACCAGACGCCGTTCTACGGCGAGAGCGGCGGACAGGTCGGCGACACCGGCTTGATGCTGGCCGACGGCCTGCGCTTCCGCGTCACGGATACCCAGAAGAAGGGCGGCGATCTCTTCATCCACACCGGCACGGTGGAGGAGGGTACGCTGAAAGCCGGGCTCGCGGTGGCGCTCGAGGTCGATCACGCACGCCGGGCCGCGATCCGGCAGAACCATTCGGCGACGCATCTGCTGCACGAGGCGCTGCGGCAGGTGCTCGGCGATCACGTCGCGCAGAAGGGCTCGCTGGTTGCGCCCGACCGGCTGCGGTTCGACTTCTCGCATCCGAAGCCCCTGTCGGCCGACGAACTGGAGAAGGTCGAGGACATCGCCAACACCATCGTCCTTCAGAACGCGCCGGTGACGACGCGGATCATGGCCCTGGACGATGCCCGTTCCTCCGGCGCGCGCGCGCTGTTCGGCGAGAAATACGGCGACGAGGTTCGCGTGGTCGCCATGGGAGAGACCGGCGATATCGGCAGCAACACGCTCGGCTGGTCGGTCGAACTGTGCGGCGGCACCCATGTGAAGCGCACCGGCGATATCGGCATCATCACCGGGCTCGCGGATTCCGGCGTCGCCGCCGGTGTGCGACGGCTCGAGGCGCTGACCGGCACGGCGGCGCGCAAGGCCGCGAATGCCACGGCGCAACTGGTCAAGGCGGTCTCGTCCGAGCTTAAAGTGACGGTTGAGGATGTGCCGGCGCGGCTTGCCGCTTTGGTTGAAGAGCGCAAGAAGTTCGAGCGCGAACTCGCTGATGCCAAACGCAAATTGGCGATGAGCGGTAGTGGTCCAGCGGGCGGGTCCGCGGGCGCTGCCGACAACATCATCGATGTCGGCGGGGTCAAATTCCTCAAGCTTTCGGTGAGCGGCCTGCCGAACAACGATCTCAAGGCGCTGGTCGACGAGGGCAAGGCCAAGGTGAAATCGGGCGTCGTCGCGGTGGCGAACAACGCGCCGGACGGCAAGGGCGGTCTGGTGGTCGGCGTCACCGCCGATCTCACGTCGCGCTTCAACGCGGTCGAGCTGGTGCGCAAGGGCGCCGAGGCGCTGGGCGGCAAGGGCGGCGGCGGGCGGCCGGACATGGCGCAGGCCGGCGGGCCGGACGGCTCCAAGGCCGACGCGGCGCTCGCCGCTGTGCAGGCCGCGCTCGCGGGGTGATGCTTTCTTGCCTCTCCCCGTGAGGGAGAGGGTGCTGAGCGAACGTCCGTGAGCGAGGCGGGTGAGGGGTTACGGTCTCACGCCTGCCACCAACCCGGCTCGCGCTTCGCTTTGCTTCGCGCGATCCACCCTCTCCAACAGGGGGAGAGGGGTTCTGCCGGCCTGATGCAAACGCAGGTGAAGGAGAGACCGGATGATCACCACCGTCGAACAGCTCGAAGCGCTCTATGGCACGCCGGCGGAGCCGGCGCTGGTCAAGGAGGTTGATCATCTCACGCCGGAATACCGGCGGCTGATCGAGCTGTCGCCATTCGTGATCGTCGCCACCGCCGGACCGGACGGGCTCGACTGTTCGCCGCGCGGCGATGCCGGCGCGGTGGCGCGGGTGGTCGACGAGCGCACGGTGCTGCTGCCCGACCGGCGCGGCAACAACCGCATCGACTCGCTGCGCAATGTGCTGGCCGATCCGCGCGTCGGCCTGCTGTTCCTCATTCCCGGCGCCGGCAACACGCTGCGGCTCAACGGCCGCGCCAGCCTCAGCGCCGATTCCGCTCTGCTCGACAGCTTCGTGATGGAAGGCAAGGCGCCGCGCAGCGTCATGGTGGTGACGATCGAAAAGGTGTTCTTCCAATGCGCGCGGGCGGTGATGCGCGCCGACATCTGGAACCCGTCAAAGCACCCGCCGCGCGATCAGGTGCCGACACCCGGCCAAATCCTCTCGACGATCACCGATGCGCGCGTCGGCGGCAAGGCCTATGACGAGGCGTGGCTGCCGCGCGCCAAAGAGTCCATGTGGTAAGCGCGATGCCGGCGCATGACGGCAGCCGGCTGCTCCATCATTATTTTATTCGAGCATGATCTGACCCGAAAACCGGTTTCCGGTTTTCGGGATCATGCTCTAGGGGCGATTGCCCGGATCGGGAATGGCGCGTGCCGCGACGAGCCTGTTCCAGATGAGCAGCACGACCACCGCGCCGACGGTGGCCGTGATGAAGCCGGCGCCCTGATTGGGGCTATACCAGCCGACTGCTTGTCCGATCCACGTGGCAAGGAACGCGCCGGCGATGCCGAGCACCGTGGTCAGGATGAAGCCCTGCGGATTGTTCGGGCCGGGCGACAGCATCCGCGCAATGATGCCGGCGACAAAGCCGACGATAACGATCCAGAGAAAGGCGCTCATCGATATCTCTCCTCGTGGAGGGCGGTGGTGCGCGTCAGTCGCGCATCATGCGGGACATTTCGTCGTGCGTCGGGATGCGGCCATCGGGCGTCAGCCGGTTGACGAATTCCGGAAGCTGATGCGACAGGCCGTTGAGCAGGTCGACCTGCGACACGCCGGCCTGTTCGGCGAGCGAGTTCACGGTGTCGTCGCCGAGCGTATTGCGGATGTCGTCGGGAGACACGGTATGGTTGCTGCCGTTGCCGACCCACGACTTCGTCGCGTCGCCATGCCCATTCTGCTCGAACTGGCGCAGCAGATCGTCGAGGCCGCCGCGCAGCGCACCGCCGCTGCTGGCCCCGCCTCCGAGGAGACCGCCGAGCAATCCACCCAATCCGCCGCCGAGCGCGCCACCAAGTCCGCCAGGATGCGCATTGCCGGCGCCACCACCCAGCGCACCGCCGAGGCCGCCAGGCAGGAGACCGCCGAGAATGCTGCCGAGGTCATTCCCGCTTTGGCCGCCCTGCTGCGGCGCGGGCGCGTTGCCGGACGGCGCGGTTTGCGGCTGGCTTCCACCCATCGATTTCACGGCCTTGTAGGCGAGCAAGGCGAGGAGCGCCATGGTGATCGGCGACATGCCGGAGGACTGGCCGCTGCTCTGGTTCGAGGAACCGCCGCGCGGTCCGTTCTGCATGCCGTTGAGAATATCCATCAGGCCCATCGCGAAGATCCTTTCCAGCACAAAATGCGTTCGCCCCCACTCGTAGGATAGCACCACGGCGGCACAATGGCAGATGACACAAGCGGCGTGCTCGTTCTAACGTCGTCGCGCTGCATTCGATCCAATGCGCTCCGGTACGTATCCGTGTCATCGGGGCGACATGAACGGATGTTTCGATTTTGATAAATTTTCAGGGAGTACGTTGATGAGCATCTTCGGAAAAATCATGTCGGCGATTTTCGGCCAGGCCCAGGCGACGCCAGCGGGCGGTGCGGCGGCGGGTGGTAGTGCGGCACCAGCAGGCGTGCCAGGCGGGGCAACGCCGCTGTCCAATGTCGACGTGGAGAAGGTGCTCACGGATCTCGCGTCGAAGAACAAAGAGAAGCTCGACTGGCGCAAGTCGATCGTCGATCTGATGAAGCTGCTCGGCCTCGACTCGAGCCTTGGCGCGCGCAAGGAACTGGCGAAGGAACTCGGCTATACCGGCGACATCAACGACTCCGCGTCGATGAATATCTGGCTGCACAAGCAGGTGATGCAGAAGCTCGCCGCCAACGGCGGCAAGGTGCCGGCTGACCTGCACTAAAGACTTAATCTCGGTCATTCCGGACGCCGAGACAGCGGTGATCCGGAATCCAGACATACGAATGGTATTCTCAATAAAACGGCGCCCGCGCGGGCGCCGTTTTCGTTTGCGGCGAGGGGCGCGCTACGCCATCGCCTTCTGCAAATTCCGATCGATCTTGTCGAGGAAGCCGGCGGTCGACAGCCAGTGCTGTTCGGCACCGACGAGCAGCGCGAGATCCTTGGTCATGTCGCCGGCTTCGACCGTGTCGACCGTGACCTTTTCCAGCGTGGCAGCGAACTGGGCCAGCGCCTCGTTGCCGTCGAGCTTGGCGCGATGCGCGAGCCCGCGGGTCCAGGCGAAGATCGAGGCGACCGAATTGGTCGAGGTCTCCTGACCCAGTTGATGCTGGCGATAGTGGCGCGTCACGGTGCCGTGCGCGGCCTCCGCTTCCACCACCTTGCCGTCCGGCGTCATCAGCACCGAGGTCATCAGGCCGAGCGAGCCGAAGCCCTGCGCCACCACGTCCGACTGCACATCGCCGTCATAATTCTTGCACGCCCAGACATAGCCGCCGGACCACTTCATCGCCGCCGCGACCATGTCGTCGATCAGGCGGTGTTCGTACGTCAGCTTGCGCTTGTCGAACTCGGCCTTGAACTCCTTGTCGAACACCTCGCGGAAGATATCCATGAAGCGGCCGTCATAGGCCTTGAGGATGGTGTTCTTGGTGGAGAGATAGACCGGATAGTTGCGGTTGAGGCCGTAATTGAGCGAGGCGCGCGCGAAGTCGCGGATCGAGTCGTCGAGATTGTACATCGCCATGGTGACGCCGGATGAGGGCGCGTCGAACACGTCATGCTCGATCACCTTGCCGTCCTTGCCCTCGAACTTGATCGTCAGCTTGCCTGGTCCGGGGAAGCGGAAGTCGGTGGCGCGATACTGGTCGCCGTAAGCGTGGCGGCCGATGATGATCGGCTTGGTCCAGCCGGGGACAAGGCGCGGCACGTTCTTGCAGATGATCGGCTCACGGAAGATCACGCCGCCGAGGATGTTACGAATCGTGCCGTTCGGCGAGCGCCACATCTTCTTGAGATTGAACTCCTTCACGCGGCCTTCGTCCGGCGTGATGGTGGCGCACTTCACGGCAACGCCGACCTTCTTCGTCATCTCGGCGGAATCGATCGTCACCTGATCGTCGGTGGCGTCGCGGTTCTGGACGCTCAGGTCGTAATAGAGCAGGTCGATATCGAGATAGGGGTGGATCAGCTTGTTCTTGATGTCCGCCCAGATGATCCGGGTCATTTCGTCGCCGTCCATCTCGACGACGGGATTCTTCACTTTGATCTTCGCCATGGAGCGAGCCACCTTTTGAAAGCGTATCGGTTCACAAAACTGTTATCGCAACCTATCACGATCCCTCAATTGGAAAGCGGTCATAACCGCGCTAAATTGTTTGGGTTATATTTGTCGTCCACCCGGGCGAACCGCTGTACAACCCGGTGACGATCCAGGGAGGAACTGACATGCCCGCCGTCGTCCTCAATCGCCGCAACCTTATGGTCGGCAGCGGTGCCATCCTGGCAACCGGCATGTCCGGGCTCTGGCAGCTGGCCGGCGCGCAAGGTCTCGCGGCCACCGCGTCGATGCCGGGCGGGTCCAACAATTATCTCAAGGGCGCGCCGACCGTCGAGCGGATCGGCAAGGGTGGCTTCTGGATGAGCGGCACTGTGCGTCGCGCCGGCGATGGCGCGCCGTTGGCCGGACAGCGCATCCAGATCTGGGCGCATACGACCGAGGGGCGCGAGGAAGACGAGCGCAGCCATGGCGCGACGCTGACCGACAAGAACGGCGCGTTCCGTCTCGAAATGCCGCAGATCATCCCGATCTTCGGACAGCCGCACGGCCATCTCGCCTATGACAGCGGCGATTTCAAAACCGTATTTCTTCGGCCGGTGATGCGCAGCGCCAAGCAGAACAGCCTCGAGGCGCATTTCGTTCTTCAGCCGGCCTGACACATTGGAAGCAAGCGTATGAAGGGGACAAAGGCGGGCCTGATCTGGGGCCTCCTTGTCGTCGCTATCGGCGTGCCGATGGCCGCTGCTGCGGCGAGCGAGCAACTCGCCTGGCGCGGGCCGGTTTATATCATCGCCGGATTTGCGGGCATCGCGGCGCTGGCGCTGGTGCTCGTGCAGCCCCTGCTGATCGGCGGTTACCTGCCGGGGCTGGAGGCCTATCGCGGACGCCGCGCGCATCGCTTGATCGGCGGCGCGCTTGTTGCCGTGTTGCTGATCCATGTCGGCGGCCTATGGATCACCAGCCCGCCGGATATGATCGATGCGCTGACGTTCACATCGCCGACGCCGTTCTCGCCGTTCGGGGTGGTGGCGATGTGGGCGATCTTTGCCGTCGCGCTGCTGGCGCTCATCCGCCGCCGGTTGGGACTGCGCACATGGCGCTTCGCGCATATGTCGCTGGCGTCGGTGATCGTCGCGGGGAGCGTGGTGCATGCCGTGCTGATCGAGGGCACGATGGAGACCATGACCAAGGCGGCGCTCTGTGTGCTCGTCGTCGCCGCGGCCGCCAAGGTGATGGCCGACCTTTGGGCGCGGCAAAACAAAACCCGCCCGATGAACTCATCACCGGGCGGGTCGCTTTAGTCGGCCGATGTCTCAGAGGGAGTCGAGCGCGTCGTTCAGTGTCTTGCTCGGCCGCATCGCCGCCGAGGTCTTCTTCTGGTCGGGCGCGTAGTAGCCGCCGGTGTCGACCGGCTTGCCCTGCGCCGCGATCAGTTCATCGTAGATTTTCTTCTCGTTCGCGGTGAGCATTTCCGCGAGCGGCTTGAAACGCGCGGCGAGGCCGGAGCTGTTGTCGCGGCGCGCCAGAGCCTTGGCCCAATAGAGCGCCAGATAGAAATGGCTGCCGCGATTGTCGAGTTCGCCCACCTTGCGCGCGGGCGAGCGGTTGTGCTCGAGGATCTCGGCGTTGGCTTCGTCGAGCGTCTCGGCGAGGACCTTCACGTCCTCGTTGCCGCTGACCTGCGCCAGATGCTCCAGCGAGGCGCCCAGCGCCAGGAATTCGCCGAGCGAATCCCAGCGCAGATAGCCTTCCTGCTTGAACTGCTCGACATGCTTGGGCGCCGAGCCGCCGGCGCCGGTCTCGAACAGGCCGCCGCCCTGCAGCAGCGGAACGATCGACAGCATCTTGGCCGACGTGCCGAGCTCCATGATCGGGAACAGGTCGGTGAGGTAATCGCGCAGCACGTTGCCGGTGACGGAGATCGTGTCCTGGCCCTTGCGGATGCGCTCGAGCGAAAACTTCATTGCGTCGACGGGCGTCAGGATCAGGATATCGAGGCCGGACGTGTCCTCGTTCTTCAGGTACTTTTCGACCTTGGCGATGAGCTGCGCGTCGTGCGCGCGGTTCTTGTCGAGCCAGAACACTGCCGGCGTGTTGGAGAGGCGCGCGCGGCGGACCGCGAGCTTGACCCAATCCTGGATCGGTGCGTCCTTGACCTGGCACATGCGGAAGATGTCGCCGGTTTCGACCGTCTGCGTCATCAGGACCTTGCCGTCCTCAGCCACCACATTGACGGTGCCGTCGGCGGCGATGCGGAAGGTCTTGTCGTGCGAGCCGTATTCCTCGGCGGCCTGCGCCATCAAGCCGACATTCGGCACGGTGCCCATCGTCTTTGGATCGAACGCGCCGTTGGCCTTGCAATCGTCGATGACGACCTGGAAGAGCGTCGAGTAGCAGCGGTCGGGGATCGCGGCAATGCAGTCGTGCAGCTTGCCGTCTGGGCCCCACATCTTGCCGGACTCGCGGATCATCGCCGGCATCGACGCATCGATGATCACGTCGCTCGGCACGTGGAGATTGGTGATGCCCTTGTCGGAATTGACCATCGCGAGGGCCGGGCGCTTGGCGTATTCCGCCTCGATGTCCGCCTTGATCGCCGTCTTCTCGGCCTCGGGCAAGGTTTCGATCTTGGCCATCATCTCGCCGACGCCGGTGTCGGGATTGACGCCGAGCTTCTTGAGCGTGGCGCCGTGCTTCTCGAACACGTCCGAAAAGAACACCGAGATGCAATGACCGAACAGGATGGGATCGGAGATCTTCATCATGGTCGTCTTGACGTGCAGCGAGAACAGGATGTTGTCCTTCTTCGCGGCGGCGATCGCGTCGGCGTAGAAGGCGTCCAGCGCCTTCACGTTCATCACCGCGCAATCGATGACCTCGCCGGCCTGAAGTGCAACCTTCTCCTTCAGCACCGTGGTGGTGCCGTCCTTGGCGATCAGCTCGATGCGAGCCGTGGTCGGCGCGGCAACGGTGGTCGCGACTTCCGAGCCGTAGAAGTCCTTGCTGGTCATGTGCGCGACGCGGGTCTTCGAGTCCTTGCTCCACGCGCCCATCTTGTGCGGATGGCTGCGCGCATAGGCCTTCACGGCACCGGCGGCGCGGCGGTCGGAGTTGCCCTCGCGCAGAACCGGATTGACGGCGCTGCCCAGCACCTTGGCGTAGCGGGCGCGGATTTCCTTGTCTGCCGGCGTTGTGTCGCTGTCGGGATAGTCGGGAACGTCGTAGCCCTTGCTCTGCAGTTCCTTGATCGCGGCCTTGAGCTGCGGGATCGAGGCGGAAATGTTCGGCAGCTTGATGATGTTGGCTTCCGGCTTCACCGCCAGCTTGCCGAGCTCGGCGAGTTCGTCGTTGATCCTCTGCTCGGGCTTCAGCTTCTCGGGGAAGTTGGCGATGATGCGGCCGGTCAGCGAAATGTCCTTGAGCTTCATCTTCACGCCGGCCGTGGCCACGAAGGCCTCGACGATCGGCAGCAGCGAGAATGTCGCAAGACCGGGGGCTTCATCGACCTTGGTCCAGACGATTTCGAGATTCGACATGCTTGCACCTCCGGTCGCCGTGCCTGTTGGGCCGCCCGGAAACTGACCATCGACGGGCGCGGTGGAACGGTTTCTGGCGGGAATTCGGCGCGAGGCCGAAGCCCGCGCGCTATAGCATCCGGATTTCCGGGGGGGAAGGCGGGTCGCGTCCTATGCACCATGACGTTAGGCGCGGCCGGTTTTGCCGTGATATGACCGCGCCGGACAGGCCCTCCGGCCTGCGGGGGAGCCTCTAGAGTGCCTGGAAAATCGGCATTTCGCGCCATGCGCGGCGCGACCGGACGGCTGCGGCGGTCGCTGCGGCAGCGGATGCTCACGCCGGTGATGCTGGGCGTGCGCTCGTTCCGCGAGGCGGTGCTCAACGCGCTCGCCGCGCGGGGGCATCTGGTCTATTGCCGGCTGCCGCAGGGCAACTTTTTCGTCGATCCCTCGGATCGGGTAATCGGCTCCTGGCTGATGTGGCACGGCCGCTGGCAGCGCGAGGAGATCGAGCAGGCGATCGCGCAACTGGCGCAGGCGGGCCGGTTGCCGGCGGGCGGCGTGTTCGTCGATGCCGGCGCCAATATCGGCACCCAGACTGTCTATGCCATGCGCTCCGGCCATTTCGGGCGCGCGGTGGCATTCGAGCCGGAGCCGCGCAACGCCGAACTTCTGCGGATGAATGTCGCCGCCAACGGCATGGCCGATCGGGTGGCGGTGGTGGAGAGGGCGCTCGGCGAGACGAGCGGCACCGCGACCCTGCATCTGCATCCGCGCAACAAGGGCGCCCATGCGATCGGCGCGCCGCCGTCGCTCGACGGCACCGAGAGCGTCGCCGTGCCGTTGACGCGGCTCGACGCCGAACTGGCGGCGCTCGGCATCGCGCCGGAGATGATCGGTCTGATCTGGATTGATGTCGAAGGCGCGGAGGTCGATCTGCTGCGCGGGCTCGGCGATCTCGTCGGCCGCGTGCCGCTCGCCATCGAATACGGCCCGGAGCGGTTCTCCTCGGCGGAAGGCGAGGCGTTCCGCGCGTCCTTGCGCGCGCATTACACCACGCTGCGCCGGCTTGGGCCGGACAATGCGCGGCCCGAGCCGATTGCCGCGCTTGACCGCATCACCTCGATCACCGACATCCTGCTCTACTAATCGGGTGTGAGTGACGATGCCGGGTGCCGGAACCGACAATACCAAGCCATGGATCGAGGTGCCCGGACCGGTGGTGGTGCTGGTCGGGCCGCAGATGGGCGAGAACATCGGCGCGGCGGCGCGCGCCATGGCGAATTTCGGCCTGTCGCGGCTGCGGCTCGTCAAGCCGGTGCAGGGCTGGCCGAACGACAAGGCGCGGATGATGGCGGCGGGCGCCGACCACATCCTCGAGCGCGTCGAACTGTTCGAAACGGCGGCGGACGCCGTCGCCGATTGCACTTATGTGCTGGCGACGACGGCGCGCACGCACGATCAGGCGAAGCCGGTGGTCAGCCCCGATCAGGCGACGCAGCTGATCGGCCCGCATATCGCCGGCGGCGAGACCGTAGCGATCATGTTCGGCCGGGAGCGCAATGGGCTGGAGAACGACGAGGTCGCGCTCGCCGATGCCATCGTCACGCTGCCGGTCAATCCGGCGTTCGCCTCGCTCAATCTGGCGCAGGCCGTGGTGATCGTCGCCTACGAATGGTTCAAGCATGTGCGCCACGGCGAATTGCCGTTCCGTGCGCCGGATAAATCGCCGCCGGCGCCGAAGCAGCAGTTGCAGACCTTCTTCGATCTGCTCGAAACCGAGCTGGAGCGTGTCGAATTCTTCCGTCCCGCCGAGAAGCGCGAGACGATGACTATCAATCTGCGCAACATCTTCAACCGGATGAACGCGACGCAGCAGGACATCCGGACGCTGCATGGCGTGATCAGCGCCATCGTCACCGGCCGCAAGGGGCCGGCGCGGGGTGGCGTGCTCGACAGCGAGCAGGCGCTGCAACTGCGCGCGCTGATCGCCGAGGGCACGCCCGGCAGCGGCGACGGCGGTCCCGTGCGCGGCCTGGCGCGGCTGTTGCGGCGCAATCCGACCGACGTGGAACGCGCGCTATGGCATGCGCTGGTCAACGACAAGCGGTTTGCCGGCAAAGGCTTCAAGCGGCAGACGCCGGTCGGCCAGCAGGTTTGTGACTTCGTGTCGTTTCCGCTGCGGCTCGTCATCGACGTGGTACCGGTGCGGGAGGACGGCGCGGCGGCGCAGAAGCGCGCCGAGCGCGTCGCCTGGCTCGCCGAGCGCAATTATCGCGTCGTTTCCGTCAACGCCGATGACGTGCAGCAGGACATCGCCTCGGCGCTTGCGGTGATCGCCGCCGCGATGCCGGCCGATCCGTCATGATCGCCGTCAGTTCTTCAGCGCTTTGATCTGCGGGGCGATGCCGGCGCGCAGGAAGCCGAGATCGCTGCCGATCGCGTGGAAGCGGAAGCCGCGCTTGGCGCAGGCGAGCGCGCGCTCGGCGTTGATGCAGTAGATGCCGGCCCATTTATGCGCCTTGCGGGCGGCGGCGACGATCTTGTCCAGCGCCTGTTCGACCTCGGCCGAGTGCGGATCGACATCGGCGCCGTTCGACAGCGCGATCGACAGGTCCGACGGCCCGACGAACAGCATGTCGATGCCGGGCACCGCGGCGATCGCCTCGGCATTGTCGAGCGCCTCGCGCGTCTCGATCATGGCCAGCGTCACGGTGAGGCGGTTCGCCTCGCGCAGATAGATTTTCTGGTCCGGCATGCGGCCGAGCATGGTGGCGCGATGCGGGCCCCAGCTCCTCTCGCCGGCCGGCGGGAATTTCGCCGCCGCGACGAAACGCTTCGCATCGTCCACGGTGTTGACCATCGGCATGATGATGCCTTCGGCGCCCCAGTCGAGCGCGCGCGATACACCGCCATAGTCGTTGACCGGCACGCGCACGATTGGCGCGGCGCCGCCGTGGCGGATGCCGCCGATGGCGGCGACGGTTGAGGCCTGGTCCCACATGCCGTGCTGGCCGTCGATGGTGACGGCATCGAAGCCTTCGCGCGCCAGCACTTCGGCGACGAGCGGCGAGGTGAGGCCGCACCAGCCGGAATAGATCGTGTCGCCCGCGGCGAGGCGGGTGGCGAGGGTAAAGCCGGGATGGGATGTCATTGGGGACCGTCTTGAGGTTTGTCGCGGGACTGCGAAGCCCGGCGGGCCGGGCGTTCGGCTGCGATCTAAACCGGTATGCGCAGGCTTGGAAAGGCCGGGAAAACTTGAAGAAAAACTGCACGAAAAAGGGCCGGCGTCAGCCGGCCCTGCAAAGCTGTGGAGAACGGAGCGATTGTTTGCCCGGTCCCGCGTCGTTCGTCAGACGCCTTTCTGGACCTGATCGATGGCCTTGGCCATCAGCTCGACCATCGCCGCGCGGACATCCTGCTCGCTGGCCTTGCCGGCGAGGTCCTTGGCCACCTTGCGCAGCACGTCGTCGTCACCGGCTTCTTCGAAATCGGACGCGACGACCTCCTTGGCATAGGCGTCGGCGTCCGCGCCGCTCTTGCCGAGCTTCTCCGCGGCCCACAGCCCGAGCAGCTTGTTGCGCCGCGCGGTGGCCTTGAAGCGAAGCTCCTCGTCATGCGCGAATTTCCGCTCGAAGTCCTTCTCGCGCTGGTCGAATGTGCTCATGCTGAAAACGCCTCGGTCTTGTGGACAGGATCGGCGCACACACATATAGGGTGCGCGAGCCCTTGCATAGGGCGCCAAAGTGGTCAAGGCGACGCGGGGGCGGTGTCTCCGCACGGTGGACAATGTCCCGCCACTTTGATTGTACTGAAAATAGCGATCGGCTAGGTTGCCGATTGTGATGGGCCGGAGTTTTTGCTCTGGTCGATTCGAATTCGGTCCCGCCGCGGATCTTGTGCTTTCAAACGGAGCCTCGGCACACTCGATGGACTTTCTCAAACCACGGTACATTCCGATGAGCCGCCGCCGCCGCATTTACGAGGGCAAGGCGAAGGTCCTTTATGAAGGGCCGGAACCCGGAACTCTGATCCAGCACTTCAAGGACGACGCCACCGCGTTCAATGCGAAGAAGCACGAGGTGATCGAGGGCAAAGGTGTCCTCAACAACCGCATCTCGGAATATGTGTTCTCGCATCTCAACGAGATCGGCGTGCCGACCCATTTCATCCGCCGGCTCAACATGCGCGAGCAGCTGATTCGCGAGGTCGAGATCATCCCGCTCGAAGTGGTGGTGCGGAACGTCGCGGCCGGTTCCCTCTCGACCCGTCTCGGAATCGAGGAAGGCACGCAACTGCCGCGCTCGATCATCGAGTTCTACTACAAGAAGGACGAGCTCAACGACCCGATGGTGTCGGAAGAACACATCACCGCGTTCGGCTGGGCCTCGCCGCAGGAAATCGACGACATCATGGCGCTGGCGATCCGCGTCAATGACTTCCTCGCGGGTCTGTTCCTCGGCGTTGGCATCCGTCTGGTCGATTTCAAGATGGAATGCGGCCGTCTGTGGGAAAATGACGTGATGCGCATCGTCGTCGCGGACGAGATTTCGCCCGACAGCTGCCGCCTCTGGGACATCAAGACCAACGACAAGATGGACAAGGACCGCTTCCGCCGCGATCTCGGCGGGCTGCTCGAAGCCTATACCGAGGTCGCCAAGCGTCTCGGCATCATGAACGAGGGTGAGCCGCCGCGCGGCACCGGCCCGGTTCTGGTGAAGGGCTGAGCGGGTCAGAATTTCGGCAGCAAAACCGCGGCCGAAAGTATTGAGGACACCCGCCCGCAACCGTTGAGGGGCGGCGGGAAGGATGGTACGCCGGGGGCCTGATCGGGCCCCCGTCGCTTTTCGCACCCGTCTCTTGTCGCACCCCTTCGCTTGTCGCGGGACTGCTGCGGCGGGCGGACGAGACGACCACCGATCAGACGACGAATTCGAGTGTCATCGCTTCCGACCGTTCTTTGACCAGCGCCGAGACCGCCATTCCATGAAAGCCCGTGTCACCGTCACCCTGAAATCCGGCGTGCTTGACCCTCAGGGCAAGGCGATCGAGGGCGCGCTGCGCTCGCTCGGCGTCGACGGCGTCGCCAGTGTCCGTCAGGGCAAGGTGTTCGACGTCGAGATCGAGGGTGCCGACAAGGCCAAGGCCGAGGCGCTGCTGAAGGAAGCGGCCGACAAGCTGCTCGCCAATACGGTAATCGAGAATTACCGCGTCGAGGTGCTGGGATAGCCGTGCCATGAAAGCCGCCGTTCTCGTCTTCCCCGGCATCAATCGCGAGCGCGACATGGCGCGTACGCTGCAACTCGTCTCGGGCCGCGCGCCGGCGATGGTCTGGCACGCCGAGCAGGAATTGCCGCCGGGCACCGACCTTGTGGTGGTGCCGGGCGGCTTCTCCTACGGCGATTATCTGCGCTGCGGCGCCATCGCCGCGCGCGCGCCGGTGATGGATGCGGTTCGGAAATTCGCGGCGGGCGGCGGCCTTGTTCTCGGCGTCTGCAACGGCTTCCAGATCCTGTGCGAGTCCGGCCTGCTGCCCGGCGTGCTGATGCGCAACGCGCAGCTCAAATTCATCTGCCGCGACGTCTATCTGAAGGTCGAGCGGTCCGACACGCCGTTCACCCGCGGCTACAATGCCGGTCAGGTGATCCGCGTGCCGGTGGCGCACGGCGAGGGCAATTACATCGCCGACGGTGAAACCGTGGCGAAGCTGGAAGGCGAGGGCCGCGTCCTGTTCCGCTACACCGGGCCGGACGGCATTCCCGATCCCAATTGGAACCACAACGGTGCGATGAACGGCATCGCCGGCATCCTCAACGAGCGCGGCAATGTGCTCGGCATGATGCCGCACCCGGAAAACCACGTCGAAGAGGTGATGGGCTGCACGGATGGCCGTGGCCTTTTCGCCGGCCTCGTGGACCATCTTGCAAAGGCGGCATGACGACGTGACGGCGGCGACCCAGACGAAAATCACCCCGGAACTCGTTGCCGAACATGGCCTCAAGCCGGACGAATACGAGCGCGTTCTGGCGCTGATCGGCCGCGAGCCGACGATCACCGAACTCGGCATCTTCTCGGCGATGTGGAACGAGCATTGCTCGTACAAATCATCGAAGGTGCATCTGCGCACGCTGCCGACCAAGGCGCCGTGGGTGATCCAGGGCCCGGGCGAGAACGCCGGCGTCATCGACATCGGCGACGGGCTCGCCTGCGTGTTCAAGATGGAGAGCCACAACCACCCGAGTTTCATCGAGCCCTATCAGGGCGCGACGACCGGCGTCGGCGGCATCCTGCGCGACGTGTTCACCATGGGCGCGCGGCCGATCGCCTGCCTCAATGCGATCTCGTTCGGCGAACCGGCACACCCGAAGACGCGGCATCTCGTGTCCGGCGTGGTGGCGGGCATCGGCGGCTACGGCAACTCGTTCGGCGTGCCGACGGTGGCCGGACAGACGCGCTTCCACGCGCGCTACAACGGGAACAATCTCGTCAACGCCATGGCGGTGGGTCTCGCGCAAGCGGACAAGATTTTCTACGCGGCGGCGTCGGGCGTCGACATGCCGATCGTCTATCTGGGCTCCAAGACCGGCCGGGACGGCATCCACGGTGCGTCGATGGCGTCGGCGGAATTCGACGACGATTCGGAGGAGAAGCGCCCGACCGTGCAGGTCGGCGATCCGTTCTCGGAAAAGCTGCTGCTCGAAGCCTGCCTCGAGATCATGGAGAAGGGCTGCGTTATCGCCATCCAGGATATGGGTGCGGCGGGGCTGACGTGTTCGGCGGTGGAGATGGGCGCCAAGGGCGACCTCGGCGTGACGCTGGAGCTCGACAAGGTGCCGACCCGCGAAGCGGGGATGAGCGCCTACGAGATGATGCTGTCGGAGAGCCAGGAGCGCATGCTCATGGTGCTCAAGCCGGAGAAGGAAAAGGAAGCGGAAGACATCTTCCGCAAATGGGGTCTCGATTTCGCCATCGTCGGGCACACCACGCCGACCAAGCGGTTCGTGGTGAAGCATCGCGGCGAGGTGATGGCTGATCTGCCGATCAAGGAGCTTGGCGACGAAGCGCCGGAATACAAGCGCCCGTTCGTCATCGCCGAGAAGCAGAAGCGGATCGACGCCGACACGGTGGTGGCGCCGATGGCGCTTGCCGACGCGCTCGAAACGCTGATCGCGACCCCGGACCTGTGCTCGAAACGCTGGGTGTGGGAGCAGTACGACCACGTCATCGGCGGCAACACCGTGCAGCGCCCCGGCGGCGATGCGGCGGTGGTGCGGATCAACGAGGGGCCGAAGGCGCTGGCGATGACCACCGACGTGACGCCGCGCTATTGCGAGGCCGATCCGTTCGAGGGCGGCAAGCAGGCGGTGGCGGAATGCTGGCGCAACATCACCGCCGTTGGCGGGCGTCCGCTGGCGATCACCGACAATCTCAATTTCGGCAATCCCGAGCGGCCCGAAGTGATGGGCCAGTTCGTCGGTTGCGTGCGCGGCATCGGTGAGGCGTGCAAGGATCTCGACTTCCCGGTCGTGTCCGGCAACGTCTCGCTCTACAACGAAACCAACGGCCGCGGCATTCTGCCGACCCCCTCGATCGGCGGCGTCGGCGTGGTCGACGATTTCCAGAAATCGGCGACGATCCCGTTCAAGGCGGCGGGCGAGGTGATCCTGCTCATCGGCGAGACGCAGGGCTGGCTCGGCCAGTCGCTGTATCTACGCGACATCTGCGGCCGCGAAGAGGGCGCGCCGCCCCCGGTCGATCTGATCGAGGAACGCGAGAACGGCGACCTGGTGCGCGGCCTGATCACGGCCGGCGTGGTCACCGCGGTGCATGACGTTTCCGACGGCGGCCTGCTGGTGGCGCTCGCGGAGATGGCGATGGCGTCCGGCATCGGCGCGACGCTGACGGCGGGTCCCGACGATACGCCGGCGCACGCCTACTGGTTCGGCGAGGATCAGGCGCGCTACATCGTCACCGTGCCGGCGGCGTCCGCCGGGCAGGTGATCGAACGCGCCCGCGACGCGGGCGTGCTGGTGGAACGCATCGGCGTGACCGGCGGCGACGCGCTGTCGCTGCCGGGCGAGCGGCCGCTGGCGGTGGCCGACCTCAACCGGCGGTTCGAGGGTTGGTTGCCCGGCTACATGGCCGGGGCGGAGCCATAAGTCGCCTCATTCGGGTGGCGGCGGCATTTTGGTGCGGGACAGGTGCCCGCGTTCCGGAATTCCGTGCAAAGCCGCGTGCGCCGATGCCGCATCGGGGCATATTGACCCCAATTCTGGCATAATGCTGGGCGATTCACTGGCGTCGGCCGATCCTGCGGCATCGGCGGGAATTCCCGGATTTTGAAGGAGCGAACATCACCATGGCAATGGATGCGGGCGAAATCGAACGCCTCATCAAGGCGGCCCTGCCAGACGCCGACGTCACGATCCGTGACCTCGCCGGCGATGGCGACCATTACGCCGCCTCGGTCATTTCCGCCTCGTTCAAGGGCAAATCCCGCGTCCAGCAGCACCAGATCGTCTATCAGGCGCTCCAGGGCCAGATGGGCGGCAAGCTGCATGCGCTGGCGCTGCAGACCGGCACGCCCGAAGGCTGAGCCGGCCTTTCCGGGCGGCAGGACGAGTTTAACCAAGCGGGGCCTCGACCAAGGAGGACTTGCGTTCGCTGCCCAAAGATACGATGTGTCAGGCACGACCGAGGCGATTGTTCCGGTTGACCCAACCACCGCTGCGTGAGGCAGCAAAGGCAAACGACATGAGCATTCAGGACTTCATCCGCAACGAAGTGACCAGCAACGACGTGGTGCTGTTCATGAAGGGCAGCCCGCAGTTCCCGCAGTGTGGATTCTCGGGGCAGGTCGTGCAGATCCTCGACCATATCGGCGTGCCCTATAAGGGCCTCAACGTGCTGGAGTCGCTCGAACTGCGCGACGGCATCAAGCAGTATTCGAACTGGCCGACGATCCCGCAGCTCTATGTGAAGGGCGAATTCGTCGGCGGTTGCGACATCGTGCGCGAGATGTTCCAGTCCGGTGAATTGCAAAGTCATCTTCAGGAAAACGGGATCACCGTACGGGCTGCATAAGCTCCTCCTGGAATAAAATTTCAAGTCGACCAAAGGCGCCGCTCCGACGGCGCCTTCCGCTTTCTATGGGATTTCATAACGTGACACCTACTCCACAACCCGCCACCGACCGCCTGGGTGGCATGGGCAAGGTCGAATTC